>JBIPOQ010000167.1:0-7451 GCA_044379055.1 Myxococcota bacterium | reverse complement strand
GCCACGCCGATCCGCGGCTCGAGCGGCTCGTTCGTCTCGGTGCCCGCCGACCTCCGGATCGTCGCGGTGGAGAACGAGGCCGGGGACCCGAACCCCGGCACGATCGAGCCCGACGGCAAGCTCTTCGCCCGAGCCGGCGAGCCCTTCCGCGTCACCGTCGACGCGCTCGACGCCGAAGGCGACCGGACGCCGAGCTTCGGGCGGGAGTCCCAGCCGGAGGGGCTCCTGCTCTCGTCGACGGCCCTCGTCGCGCCCTCGGGCGGCCGCAACGGCGGAGGCGACGAGGGTCTGATCGAGAACGGCACCGCGTTCTCGCCCGACGCATTCGCCGGTCGTTTCCTCGGCAAGGCCTTCGCCTTCGACGAGGTCGGCGCGATCCGTCTGCGGGCGAGCGTCGCCGACGGCGATTTCCTCGGCGCCGGGCCGGTGCTCGGCAGCGAGACCGATCCGGTCGGCCGCTTTGCACCCAGCCATTTCGAGGTCGCCGTCAATGCGCCGCGCTTCGCCACGACCTGTCCCGTCGGCGCGTTCAGCTGGCTCGGACAGCCCTTCCGTTTCGACGCGGGCTTCGAGCCCACCGTCGTCGTCACGGCCCTGAGCCGCGGAGGCAGTCGGACCGCGAACTACATGGGCGACTGGTTCCGCCTGAGCCACGCGACACTCTCGGGTCGCCGCTATCGCGCCAACGGGGCCACCGTCGACGAGAGCGGACTGCCGTCGACGCAGGCCGATCCGAGCATCGTCTCGAACAACGATGGCAGCGCAACGCTGACCTTCTCGTCGGGCAGCGGCCTCGTCCTGACGCGCGGGAGCCCCGTCGCCCCCTTCGATGCCGAGCTCGAGCTCTCGCTCGACATCGTCGATGCGGACGAGACGACCTATCCCGACAACACCGTCCGGATCGGCGGGATCGGCGCCGGCACCGGCATCGCCTTCGCCCCGTCGAAGCGCTTCCAGTTCGGTCGCCTGCGCCTCGACAATGCCTTCGGCTCGGAGCTCGTGGCGCTTCCGATGCGGCTTCGCGTGCAGCGCTTCGACGGCACGAGCTTCGACGACGACGACAGCGACAGCTGTACGCAGGTGCCGGCCAGCGCCCTCGTCCGCACGGCGAGCCCGACCGATCTCGCGAGCAAGCCCGACATCGGCCACGTCCCGCTCTTCGCCGGCGATGCCGGCCTCGTCTGGAGCGCGCCTCGCGCTTCCGGAACCGTCGACGTCCGCGTCGATCTCGGGTCGACGGGCGCAAACCTGCCGTGGCTCCGCGCGGACTGGCCCGAGGACGGCAACCTCGATGGTGTCCTCGACGACGATCCGCGGGCGCGCGCGACCTTCGGCATCTGGGAAGGCCGCGACGCCCTCATCTTCGTCCGCGAGCTCTACTGACGACCTAGCTCGCCGGCCCCATGAAGTCCTTGAAGCCGTAGCGCTTGTGCGGCCCGAGATGGATCTGCTCGAGGACGCCGATGCCGTGCTCGACGCCGTTCGGCCCCGTCGCCTTCGCGCGCACGACCTGCTGGATGTGCTGGTTCGAGAGGTCCTTCTCGTCCGCGTCTTCGATCTTCCAGGACTCGCCGCCGATCGCGAGCTCGCCCTTCCACTTGCCGTGGCCCCACTCGGGGTGCGAATAGCCGATGCCCTTCATGCGGTAGAGGAGCAGCGGCTCGAGGTCGATCTCCGTCCGCGCGCCCGTCAGATCGACGAGCGTGATGACGGCGTGGCGCGCGCGGCGCGTCCCGGGGACGAACTCGAGGCGATGCTCGACCGCCGCGAGGGGCTCCATGCGCGGATCCTCGACGCCGGGCAGCTCCTTCGGGTCGGCGTAGGCGGGCATGAGCATGCCGTCCCAGTGCCACTGGATGCCGTGCTCGTTCTCGAAGATGCCGGCATGCGTGCAGCGCGTGTCGAAGTGCAGCGGGGCCCAGAGGAAGAAGACCTGGGGCAGCTTCGTCGGCGGCGCCCCGGGCGGCGCGGGATCGCCGACCGGCCGAATGCCCCACGAGCGATCCTTCGTGCCGAGCACGCGCGCGGGATCGATCTTCACCGAGCCGCCGGGGTAGCGGATCTCGCCCTGCCAGCGACCGAACTGGTTGAAGCGCGTCGCCTCCATGTGGGTGTACGAGCCAGAGTGTGGATTGCGGACCGAGCGCTGGTGGCCTTCGGCGAAGTTCGCGGTGCGCGGGATCCAGAGCAGGCTCGCGGAGATCCCGGTCTCGTTGTCGTCGAGGGTGACGCGCAGGCTCTTCATCGGCTCGAGGATCTCGAGCGTGAAGGGGCCGACCTGGATCTCGCTGCGCTCGAGGCCGGCGCGGCGTGAGCCGTGAAAGGCGTACTGCCGGCCTGCGTGGACGATCGAGAGGCCACAGTCGACGATCCCGAGGTTCGGATAGACCGCGCAGCCGATGCCGAAATAGAACTCGCCGTCGTCCTGATAACCGTTGAACCAGTAGCGGTCGTAGGCGTGGCGATCGGTCGTGGCGACGACGGCGATGGGCTCGCTCGTCTGGTGGATCGGGTAGTCGTCGAATTTCGTGAGCATCGGGGGCCTCGCTTTCGCGGATGGGGCGTGTCGGGGAGCCTCTACCGATGCAGACGTGTAGCGGATCGTGGCACGGGGCGGAGGCGGTGATGGACACCTCCCCGCTCCTCGGCGAGCCGCGCCGCATCAGCGCGATCGGCCGGAATCCCGCTCCAGCAGCCACGCGTACGCCGCCGCGAGCGCCGCATGGCCGCCGGTCCGGACGATCGCGCCGTGGGCGACGACGAGTCGCTCGATGGGCCAGGCGAGGATCCGCTCGAGGGAGCGGCGGAACGCCGCGCGATCCCGGATCAGGAGCCGCTCCATCGGTGTCGTCGCCGGGCGGCCGTAGGCGCCCATCATCCGGAACGCGATCCGCGTGAGCGGCGGCGAGGCCGATCCGATGTTGAAGACGAGGTCGCTCGCGATCAGGGCACGGCTCGGCCCGTGGAAGAACACGACCTCGTTCGCCATGGGGAATCCCTCCACGCGCACCTGATCCAGCTCCTCCGACCATTCCGGCGAGGGCCGCTCGCCCAGGATCCCGGTGATCGTCAGATCGGGCCGTCGCCGGTCGAGCCCCGGCGCGACGTGGAGGCGGGCGCCGGGATAGGTCGATTGCCACTGCTGCGCGAAGAGGTGATGGAACCGGTTCGGCGCGACGAGGAAGGCGGGCGTGCCGAGCGCTTCGACCTCCGCGGCGAGGCTCTTCGTCCAGGCGATCGGCGAGTGGACGAGGAGCTTCCCGCCGGGCAGACGGACCACGGTCATGCGCGCGCCGACCTCGAGTCCGAGGAATCGCAGCGGCTGCTCGGCGACCCAGAGATCGGATCCGATGGCCTGGAGCATGGGCAATCGACGTCTCCCGTCCCGGGGTCCGCGCGGGAGCCCGGCGGCTCAGTTCCCCGGGATCGTCGGCAGCACGACGCCCGTCGTCTTCGCATAACGCTGCCACTGCGCCTCGAGCGCCGACAGCACCGCCGGCTGCGCCTTCGCGAGATCGTGGATCTCTCCGGGATCCGCCACGACGTCGTAGAGCTGCCAGACCCCGGGCCCGGTCGGCGGCGGAATCAGCACCGCCTTCATGCGCCCGCGCCGGGCGTAGAGGCGGCCGAACATCTCCCCGTTGGCGACGATCCCGTCGACCCCGGGCTCGCGCGCCGCGTCCTCGACCCAGGACCGGATCGACTGGCCTTCCGGCGCGAGCACGGTTTTCCCGGCGACCTGCGCCTCGACCGGGACCCCGGCGAAATCGAGCAGCGTCGGCACGACGTCCCGCACCGAAACGTATTGCCCCGAGATCCCGCTCCGGATCCGTCCGGGATTCCAGAGGAACGCCGGGACCCGCGTCCCGCCCTCGGTCGGAAAGGATTTATAGAGCCGCGAAGGCGCCGTCGCGGCCTCCGCCCAGCTCGGTCCGTACCAGATGTAGGAAGCCGCCGAGCCGATCGACTCGAGGCGGTTGTCGCCGCTCGCGAGCAGGCGCTTGCCCTGCTCTGCGGCGATCACCGAGCGATCGAGCTGGTGTCCCTCGGCGCCATTGTCGGACAGGAAGACCACGATCGTGTTCTCGAGCAGACCTCGCGCCTCGAGCGCCGCGAGCAGGCGGCCGACGTTCTGGTCGATGCGATCGACCATCGCGGCGTGGACCTCCATCAGCCGGGACTCGATCTTGCGGCGCTCCGGCGAGAGCGAGGCCCAGGGCACGGGCTCGCTCGGCGGATGGGGCTCGATGCCCGGGCCAACCAGGCCGAGCACCTTCATCCGCGCGAGGCGCTCGTCGCGCAGGACCTCGTAGCCCGCGTCGTAGCGCCCCGCGTGACGGGCGATGTCCTCGGACGGCGCGTGCAGCGGATAATGAGGCGCCGTCAGCGCCAGATAACCGAAGAACGGGGCGTCGCTGCCCTTCGCGGGCAGGAAGTCGATCGCCCGCTGGGTGAAATGATCCGTCGAGTAGAAGGGCTGCGGCGCCGCGACCCGCTCGCCGTTCTCGGTGTAGACCGTCCCGGCGTTCGGGATGACGGCGCTGTAGCTCGGATCGAGCCCGAAATGATTGTGGCCACCCCCGAGCAGGACGAAGGAGCGATCGAAGCCCCGCCGGGCCGGATTCGCGCGCGGGTCGTAGCCGAGATGCCATTTGCCCGACATGAAGGTCGCATAACCCGCCGCCTTCAGACGCTCGGCGATGGTCGCGACCCGCTCCGTCAGGTAGCCCTCGTAGCCGGGCTGATCCTTCTGGTTGTCCTGGCGCAGCTCGGGGAAGTTGCCGAGGCCGGTGCGGTGGTGATCGACGCCGGTCATCAGCTCCGCGCGTGTCGGTGCACAGACCGGCGTTGCGTGGAACTGGGTGAAGCGCAGGCCTTCCTTCGCGAGCCGATCGAGATGCGGCGTCGGGATCTCGCTGCCGAAGGCGCCGAGATCCGAGAAGCCCATGTCGTCGACCAGCACGAGCAGGAGGTTGGGCCGGGCGGGCGGCTTCGCCGCCGGAGCGGAGTCCGCGGCGGGCGCGCCTCGCACGATCGCGAGGCTGCCGAGCATCAGGAGGCCCGAGAGGAGGATCGCGCCCCGGACCGACGCGCGGCGCGCTCCGTTGCGATCGATTCCCCCGATCCGATCGACCGATCCCCGCATGAGCATCCCCCTTTTTGCGTCGGGGCGACGGTAGGAAGCGACGAACGGGAGGGCAAGCGAGGCGAAGAGCCGGCGTCGACCGCACGGGAGACCCGTCGCTCGTCGCCGCATCCCGACGTAGCATCGAGTCCGATGGGCGCCCGCGATCGGCCCGGCGCCGCGAACGAGCACCGCACCGGAGCACGCTCGATCGAGGGGGGAACGATGCGCGACGGGACACGAGACGCGGGAATCGGGCGGAAGATCCTCGCTGCGAGCGCAGTGCCTGCGTCGGTCGTCGCCTGCGTCCTGCTCGCCGACGCGATGATGGACGCCGGGATCGCGCCGGCGGCGGCGGTGCTCCCGATGGGGGCCGTCATGCTCGGCGTCGTGGCGCTGCTCGAGCGCGTCCTGCCCTGGCATCGGGACTGGCTGTCGTCCCGGGGCGATCTCGCCGTCGATGCCCTCTATCTCCCGACCCAGGCGGTCGTCACGTCCCTGCTCCGCCCCGTCGCCGCTTCGCTCACGGTCGCCGCGAGCGTGCCTCTGTCGCGCCTCGTCCCCGGCGGCCCCTGGCCGGACGACTGGCCCATCGTCGCGCAGGTCGTGCTCGCGAGCCTCGTCCGCGAGCTCTTCGACTACTGGGCGCACCGCGCGATGCACGAGATCCCCTGGCTCTGGCGCCTGCACGCGACCCACCACAGCGCGACCCGCCTCTACTGGCTGAACGGCGCCCGTGCCCATCCGCTCGAGATCGCACTGCGCTTCGGCCTCGTCGGCGTGCTCCCGCTCGCGATCCTCGGCGTCGATCCGCGCGTGCTCGCGTTGACCAGCGCCGCCGCGCTTGCCGCCGATAGCTTCCAACACGCGAACATTGCGCTGCGCCTCGGCCCCCTCGCCTGGATCTACAGCATCGGCGACGCCCACCGCTGGCATCACTCCCTGCGTCGCGAGGAAGCGGACGCCAACTACGGCAACGTCTATCTGGTCTGGGACGCCGTGTTCGGTACGCGCTACCTGCCCGCGGATCGCGAGCCGCCCACGGAGGTCGGGATCGAGGGGCTCGAGGCGTTTCCGAAGGGCTTCTTCGACCAGTGGCTCTCGCCCTGGCGCTGGTCGCGCATCCTCGCCGAGAGCGGGGCCCGCGACGGCGGCGACCCCGCCCACGCCTGCGACGCAGCGCCCGCCCGCTGATCGGCTCAGCCGATCTGCTGGGCGACCCGCTCGAGCTGCCCGAGATCGTCGCTCGTCGGGATCAGCTGGACCTCATCGGCGCCGAGATCCTCGAAGCGCCGCAACACGCGCACGAGCTCGGCCTCCGACCCGGAAAAGCCCGTGTAGGGCAGCATGGCCTCGAGGGCCTTCGGCTCGATCCAGTTGAAGTAGTGACGCAGGTGGCGCTCGACCTGGCCGCGGGCGCCCTCGTCGCCGCCCGCCTGTCGGCCGAGCGCGAACCAGAAGGCGGTCGTGATCCGCGGCGCCGGACGACCCGCTTCGCGCCAGACGGTGCGGACCTCGTCGAAGCTCCGCTCGGCCTCCTTCAGGTCGAGGTTGAAGCTGAAGCCCGAGATGCCGTCGGCCCAGGGCGCGGCGGTGCGGACCGCGTTCGGTCCCTGCGCTCCGATCAGAAGCTCGGGGCCCCCCGCCTGCACCGGCGGCGGACCGACGGGCAGGATCGTGTCGACCACCTTCTCGCCGGCCCAGACGCGCTTCATGATCCCGACGCGTCGGGCGAGGTCGCGATGGGTCCGCGTCTTCGGATCGACGCCGGCGGCGACGTAATCCTCGACGCGGCCGCCGACCCCGAGGCCGACCGTAAGGCGGCCGCGGGAGAGCTGGTCGACCGTCGCGAGGCTCTTCGCGAGCACGACCGGATCGTGGAGCTGCGCGACGATCACCGTCGTCACGAGCCGGACCCGCGAAGTCCAGGCCGCACACGCGCCGGCGAGCGCGATCACCTCGGGATTGTCGAACGCCATGCGCTCGCCGAAGCAGAGCGAGGAGAAGGGCCCGGCCTCGATCGCCCGCGCCCAGCGCTCGAGCTTCTCGCCGTCGATACCGGGCTCCATCAGGGGGAGGGTCATTCCGATCTTCATGGCGTCCTCGTCCTTCTTTTTCAGCGGATCCGCTGCCCCGGCTTCGCGCCCGAGTCGGGCGAGAGGATGAACAGATCGCTCCCGCCGGCCCCCGCCGCGAGCACCATGCCCTCGCTCGTCCCGAACTTCATCTTGCGGGGCGCGAGGTTCGCGACGACGACGGTCAGCCGGCCGACGAGCGTCTCGGGATCGTAGGCGGCCTTGATGCCGGCGAAGATCGTGCGCCGCTC
>JBIPOQ010000166.1:0-7456 GCA_044379055.1 Myxococcota bacterium | reverse complement strand
GGATCACGTCTTCGCGGCCGATCGTGAACGCTGCGGCCAATGCGGGGAGCGAGCGGGCCTCGACGAGGGTCCAGGTGTGCGCGACGAAGGGTCGCGCGGGCGACGGGACCGCCGACCGTTCGAGAGCGATCCGGAGATCCTCGCCCGCTCGCAATCGCGCGAGGAAGGCATCGAGACCGGATCCGTCCGCGCCGGCCTCGACCATCGCCGCGCGGTACATCTCGAAATGGCTCTCGGGCGGCTCGCCCTCGACCTCGGCATCGGACTCCTCGGCCAGCACGATCTCGTTGATGAGACGTCTCGCGAACGGATCGCCGCGCGGGATCCAGGGGACGTCGACGCAGGTCAGCTCGCGTTGCAGCGCCTTCAACAGGCTCATGAAATCCCAGACGGCGAAGACGTGGATCGACATGAAGCAGCGGACGTCGTCGAGGCTCCGCAGACGCCCGTAGACCGGATGGGCCAGCAACGGCGTGCGAAGGGGCTCGAGGGAGGCCTGTAGATCGGCGAAGGAGCGGAGGGTTCGGGGCATGGCTCGTGTCGCAGGCGGCATTCGGACCGGGATCCTCGCGGGCGCGGGGTCGGACGCGCCGCACTCTAGCGCCCGGATCGCGACGCGAACGGGCGGATCCCGCGTCCCAAGCGTCCCTCGCGGGAAAAATCGTCAGGAGCCCCCCGGGCCGCGCTTGTCGCCGCTCGATCCGCGCCGCAGAGTCTCGGGGAACGAGCCGGGAGGTCGAGGCGATGGCGACGGCAGAGACGATCGAACGGTCGGCAGAGAAGTCGGACTGGCGGAAGATGTCCGGGGGCCTGCAACAGGGGCAGCTCCATCCCGAGGGCTGGTATGCGGTCGCGCTCTCGAGCGAAGTCGAGCCCGGCCGGATCAAGGGCCGCCCGTTCCTCAACGGGCGCGTCGCGATCTACCGCCAATCGACGGGCGAGCCCGTCGTCGTCACCGCCTTCTGCCCGCACATGGGCTCCGACCTGGCCTCGGGCCAGCTCGAAGGCGACGAGCTGCGCTGCAACTACCATCATTTCCGCTTCAAGCCGAACGGCGAATGCGCCGGCGTGCCGGGACACAACAAGATCCCGCCGGGCGCGCGCCTCTTCAGCTATCCGGCCGCCGAGCGCTTCGGCCTCGTCTGGGCCTACAACGGCGCGACGCCGCTCTTCCCGCCGCCGGAGGTCCGCGACTTCGCCACCGACGATCTCGTCTGCCGCGCGCGCCGCGCCCACGTCTACGAGAACGTCGCTCCCTGGCTCCCCATCGGGAACACCTTCGATTTCCTCCATCTGCGCCACGTCCACAACCTGGGCTTCGCCTTCGACTTCGACCGCATCCGCTGGGGCCGCCACGAAGCCGAGTACGAGATCGACTTCGACTCCCCCGACATGGGCGCCATCGAGCAGCGCATCCGGGTCACCGGGACCAACGTCTCGACCCACGTCACCGTCGGCCACTCGACGACCGTCGGCGTCACGACGGCGACGCCGGTCGGGACCGCGCTCGAGCTCTACCTGGTGGCGTGCGCTCCCAAGGACGCGAGCCGATCGCTCGACGCGATCGATGCCGAGCTGCGCGAGCAGGAGGCCTTCGTCGACAACCTGCTGGCCGACGACATCCGCGTCATGACCGGGATCTCGTTCCGAGCCGGGACGTTCGTCCAGGAAGATCAGCCGATGGCCCGCTGGCTGCGCTGGGTCCACGCCTTCCCGGTGGCCGATCCGGCGGCGGCCTTTCGATAGAATCCGGCCGTTCCGTTCGCGCCGACCCTGTCCATCGAAAGGAGCTCCCGAGCATGGCCATCTCCGCCCGATTCCGGCTGATCGCCCTCGCGACCGCCGCCCTCGCCCTCTTGCCGGAGGTCGTGAACGCGCAGTCGAACAGCATCGTCGATCGCATGCGCGAGCGCGCCGCCTCGCGTGCCGAGACCCAGACCGAGAACGAGGCGGGCGAACGCGTCGATTCGGCCGTCGACAAGACGGTCGATTGCATGTTCAACCCGATCGAGTGTGCCAAGAAGACGCCGGCGGCGACGACGCCCGCCGGCGGCGAAGCGGCGACCGCCGCGGCCGACACGAGCGAGTGGTATGCCGAGAATCAGGGCCAGCGCGTCGGACCGATGCCGCGAACCCAGCTCGATTCGATGGTGACGGGCGGGCAGGTCACGGCGCAGACGCTCGTCTGGCGCGAAGGCATGAGCGCGTGGACGCCGGCCGGATCGGTTCCGGAGCTCGGCGAGTCGTTCAAGAAGGTCCCCCCGCCGCTTCCGCCCCAGAAGTCGGGCCCGCCTCCGCTGCCGGCACCGGCGCGCTGAGCCGTCCCGCAATGGCGCCACGCGCATGAAATCCCATACCGAATACCTGACCCTGAACCTGCCCGCGCGGCTGGGCTTCGAGAACATCACGCCGAGGGTCGAGGCAATCGTCGCGAAGAGCGGCGTCCGCGAGGGCCTCGTCCTCTGCAACGCCATGCACATCACGGCCTCCGTCTTCATCAACGACGACGAGTCCGGCCTGCATGCCGATTACGCGAGATGGCTCGAGGGCCTCGCCCCCTTCGACGCCTCGCCCGAGCGTTACGCCCACAACCGGACCGGCGAGGACAACGCCGACGCCCACCTGAAGCGACAGATCATGGGCCGCGAGGTCGTCGTCGCGATCACGAAGGGCAAGCTCGATTTCGGTCCCTGGGAGCAGATCTTCTACGGCGAGTTCGACGGCCGGCGGGCGAAGCGGGTCCTCGTCAAGGTGATCGGCGAATAACAACCGACGGCCCGATCCCGCCAGCCCGACCGGAATGACCCCACGGCATCTGGACGATCCCCGCGACGCGCCGTACCGTCGGGCCGACGGGCCCGGTCGCTCGTCGCTCGGAACTTCGAGCGCGCCTCGGCGCGCAGGTGGGGAAACGATGGGTCTCTCGCTTCGATCGCATGGATCTCGAACCGCATCGCCGCGCCGCGGCCTGGCTCGCTTCGTACGGTCCGTGGTCTTCGGCCTCGCCCTCGTCGCGACGCTGACGTCGCTCTCCGCCGTCGTCCCCGACGCCGCCTCCGCCGCGCCGAAGTCCCGCTTCACCCCGGCCCGCAAGGTCGGCCGCGGCTTCGCGAACACGACCCTCGGCTTCCTCGCGATCCCCGGCCAGATGACGGCCCAGACCCGTGAGCGCGGCGCCGCCGCCGGGCTCCCGATCGGATTCGGCCTCGGGATCGGCTGGTTCGTCGCGAGCGAGCTGGTCGGGGTCTGGGAGATCCTGACCTGCCCCTTCGAGTTCCCCGCCGGCTACAAGCCGATCCTCGAGCCGGAGTTCCCCTGGCAGTACTTCGAGGAGTGAGCGGAGCGACGAAGCCTCCCGCCGCCCCCTCTCAGGGCCGGCAGCTCGGCCGTCTTCCCGCCGCCTGCGCCTGCTGATAGAGCGGCATGACCTTGGGGATCGCGGCCTGCAGCTGGCTGATCCGGGTCGTGCTGCTCGGATGGGTCGACAGGAACTCCGGCGGTGCGGCGCCGCCGGCGCGGCCCATGTTCTGCCAGAGCGTGACGCTCTCGTTCGGGTCGAAGCCGGCCCGCGCCATCAGCTCGACGCCGATCAGATCGGCGTCGCTCTCCTGCCCGCGGCTGAAGGGCATGAGCGCCCCGTATTGAACGCCCACCCCGAGAGCGCCCATCAGCGCCTGCTTCTGCGGGGTCTCCGCGCCGAGCAGGATCGAGCCGAACTGCATGCCCATCTCGGCGAGCGCGCCGCTCGAGACACGCGCATTGCCGTGGCGATCGAGCACGTGGCCGACCTCGTGGCCCAGGACGGCGGCGAGCTGGCCGGGGGTCGTCGCGACCTTCAGAAGTCCGGTGTGGACGCCGATCTTGCCGCCGGGCAGCGCGAAGGCGTTGGCCGAATCTTCGTCGAAGAGCTCGACCTCCCAGCCCGTGACCGAGACGACGCGCATCCGCTCGGGCGGGACGACCGCCGTGATCGCGTTCGTGACGCAGCGGACGTAGGTCACCTGCTTCGAGTTCGAGGAGCGCGGCGTCTTGCTCTGGAGATCCGTGAACGCGGCCGCCCCCATCTGGGCCATCTGGCTCTCCGAGTAGATGAGCAGCTGCTGCCGGCCCGTCATCGAGGTCACGCAACCGAGGGCGACCACCGCGGCGAGCGCGATCGCGAGGCAGGCGAAGATCCAGTTCGAGAGGCGGCGGACAGTCATGCAGTTCTCCTGTCGGAAGGGAAGCGAGAGGCTTCGACGGGCGAGGCCGCGGGACGGTTCCGATCCGGCGCCCCCCGCCCGTGGCGGAGAGGGTGGGATTTGAACCCACGAGGACTTTCGCCCTGCCGGTTTTCAAGACCGGTGCCTTCAACCGCTCGGCCACCTCTCCGCGTCGAGCAGCCGGAGGCTAGCATCTGGCGATGGACCTCCACCTCGCTTCCCGTCGTGTTCTCGTCTCCGGCAGCTCCCGCGGCACCGGCGCCGGCATCGCCCGTGTGCTCGCCCGCGAAGGCGCCACGGTCTACATCCATGGCTTCGAGCTCGAGGCCGCGGAGGTCGTCGCCCGCTCGATCCGCGACGAGGGCCACGACGCCCGCGCCGTCGCCGGCGACATCCGGACCGACGCCGGTGCCTGCGCCGTTGCGGAGGCTGCTGGCGAGATCGACATCCTCGTCAACAATTATGGCGTCGCCGAAACGGGAACCTGGGAGAGCCCGACCGCGGACTGGATCGACATCTACGAGAAGAACGTCCTCTCCGGCGTCCGCCTCGTCCAGGCGCTGACCCCGGGCATGAAGTCCCGCGGCTGGGGCCGCGTCGTCTTCGTCAGCACCGTCGGTTATGCGCGCCCGAACTCTCGCATGCCCCACTACTACGCCTCGAAGATGGCGCTCGTCAACATGACCCTCTCGCTCGCGAAGGAGCTCGCCCACACGGGGATCACCGTGAACTGCATCAGCCCCGGCATCATCGCGACCCCCGAGATCCGCGAGATGTACGAGCGCCGTGCGATCCAGCAGGGCGAGCCGAGCGACTGGGCCTCGATCGAGCAGCGCATCGTGCGGGGCGACATGCCGAATCCCGCCGGCATCGTCGGAACGCCCGAGGACATCGGCGAGCTCGTCGCCTTCCTCGCGAGCGACCGCGCGCGCTACGTCAACGCCGCGAACATCCGCATCGACGGCGGGGCGGCGGACTCGACCCACTGAGCGTGCGCCGTCGCGATCGGCCTCGCGCCGCGGCGAGCTACTCGGAGGAGACCGCCGCGAGTCGGCGGGTCTCGAGCTCGTCGAGGATGTCGCGGTGGCGCTGGCGGCCGAGCGCATAGCCCCCGGCGACGATCGCGCTCAGGATCACGAAGACCGAAGGCACGAGGGCCGTCATCGACCGCAGCGCCCAGACGACCGACGCGTCGTTCCTCTCGCCCGGCCGGAACCCGGCGAGATCGAGCACGAGGAACGCCGCCGCGACGCCGATCGCCCCGGCGATCTTGCGCAGGAAGGTGAAGACGCCGACGTAGAGCCCCTCGCGGCGCTCGCCCGAGGCGAGCTCGTCCTCGTCCGCGACGTCGGCGACCATCGACCAGGGAATCATGTCGGCCGCCGAATAACCGATCCCCGCGAGCACCGTCGCCGCGAAGGTGACCCCGATCGGCCATTCCGGCTGGTTGACGAACAGACAGGTCAACCCGAAGACCCAGCCGACGCAGCCGTACCGATAGACCGTCGCCTTGTCGCGCCCGCGCGCGAAGCGCAGCCAGAACGGCATCGCGACGACGACTGCGACGAGGAAGCCGCCCATCATGAGCTCGAAGTCGCCGGGTCGGCCGATCACGTATGTGAAATAGTGCAGGAAGAGCGCCATCGGCAGATCGATCGCGATCCGGCCGAGGGTGAAGAGACCGATCAGGCGGCGGAAGCTCCGGTTGCGGTAGAGGAGCGCGAAATACTCCCGCGTCGAGCCCGGCGCTGCGCCGTCGAAGGAGCGCCGCTCGAACGTCACCCGCCAGATCGGCCACCACGGCAGCACGATCCAGACCGCGAGCACGGCCCCCGCGATCTGCCAGGCGCGCGCATCGCCGCCGAGGGCCTCGGCGAGGGGGCGGAAGACGACGAGCGTGAAGAGCGTCCCGAGGATCGAGAGGACCGAGCGATAGGTCGCGAGGGAGGTCCGCTCGTGATAGTCGTCGCTCAGCTCGGGCAGGAGCGCATGGTAGGGCACCGCGGCGACCGTCATGCAGAGGCTCGTCAACGTATACATGCCCGCGTAGTAGGCGAACTCGAGGGCCGCGTTCTCGATCGGCGGGGCGGCCCAGATCGCCGCGAACGAGACCGCGAAGGGCACCGCACCGATCAGCAGGTAGGGTCGCCGACGCCCCGCCTTCCAGGTCGTGCGATCCGAGATCCGCCCCATCAGGACGTCGGAGACCGCATCGAGGATCCGGCCGAAGAGCGGCACGAGCCCGGCGAGCCCGACGCGCATCCCCACGACCTCCGTCAGGTAGAACGGAAAGATCATCGCGAGGGCGACGAGGGCGACGTTGACCGAATGGTCGCCCATCCCGTAGATCAGCTTCGTATGGATGGGGAGGGGCGACGAATTCACACGCGGACACTACACGACGGCCCTCCGACCCGACTATGCTGCGGCGCATGAAACCGGCCGACTCCCCGTCATCGCCCCGCCCCGCCCCGCTCCCCGCTCCGCGCTTCGCCGCCCTCGACTGGATGCGCGGGTTCGTGATGGTCCTGATGGCGATCGATCACGCGTCGCAGACCTGGAACGCCGGCCGCGTCTCCGCCGACTCCGCCTACCTCGTCGATTTCGCGACCGGCGCGCCCGCCTGGATCCCCGGAACGGAGCTCGACCTCGCTCAGTTCCTGACCCGCTGGATCACCCACCTCTGTGCCCCGACCTTCCTCTTCCTCTCGGGCGCCTCCCTCGCGATGAGCCTCGAACGCCGCCGCCAGGCGGGCGCCCAGGAAGGCGTTCTCGATCGCCATTTGTTCATTCGCGCCCTCGTGATCCTCGGCTTCGAGGGATTGCTGACGCTGATGGCCGGCCAGGGCGTGCTCATCCTCCAGGTCCTCTACGCGATCGGCGCGTCGATGCTCGCGATGATCGTGCTGCGGCGACTCCCGACGAAGGCGCTCTTGTTTCTCGGCCTCGCGTGGCTCGTCGGCAGCGAGCTCGTGTTGAGCCAGCTCTTTCCCTGGCCCGGCTCGGGGGCCGCCGATGCCGCCGCCGCGAGCGCATCGACGGCCGCGACCGCTGCGCCCGGACTCCTCGCCCGCCTGCTCTTCGTGCCGGGTCTCTCTGCGCCGGTCTACGTCCTCTATCCCGTGGCCCACTGGCTCGCGATGATGCTGCTCGGCTGGGCCTTCGGGCGACATCTCCTCGCGCGCCGCGCCGACGAATCCGGGCGGATCGAGACGGAGAAGCTCCTGCTCCTCTCGGGCCTATCGGGCGTCCTG
>JBIPOQ010000165.1:0-7478 GCA_044379055.1 Myxococcota bacterium | reverse complement strand
TGATCGCGCGCGCGCGCGCCGAGGTCGAAGCCCGATCGGGCCATCGACTCGAGACCGAGGTCAAGATCCTCGGGACGGCGGCGGAGCAGACGACATGACACCGAAGATCCCGACGACGTCGATGAAGACGATCAAGAAGATCGAGACGATCGGAAAGAAAGCCCCGAGGTCCGCCCCGTGAGACTCCTGCCCCCGTTCCGCAGCCGGCGATCCGCCGACCGACCGGGAAGCGCCCCGGCCGTCGAGGCGGCGCTGCGCGCCCGACGGGCCCGGGAGCACCTCGCGCGCAAGCGCCGGAGCGACCGCCGGCACGAGCGCGGAACGGACCGCCTGCCCGAGGAGCGGCCGGTCCGAACGCGGCCGTCGGCCCCGACGCGCACGAGCCTCCCGGCCCGCCCGCTGCCGCGGGGGGTGGTCCCGGCCGTCGCCCTGACGGCGCTGCTCGCCGGCTTCGTCGCGGCGCCGCCCCTGTTCGAGCGCCTCTGGCTGCCGCGGGTCCCGCTCGAGCGGGTCGCGGTGGTCGGCGCGGCGGTGCGCCAGCCCGAGACGATCGCCCGCCGCCTGCTCGTGCGCGCGGGCATGCCGCTCACGAACGTCCGGCCCGACCAGGTCGCGTCGCTCGTGACCGCGGATCCCTGGATCGAGTCGGCGGAGAGCTTCCGCCTGCCGGAGGGCACGCTGCTCGTGCGCGTCGTCGAACGGCGGGCGGTGGCGCGACACCAGGACACGCCCGACGGCGAGGTGACGCTCGTGGATCCCGCCGGCCTCCTCTTCCCCGGCGCGGTCACCGCCGGCGGGCCGCTGCCCCTCGTCAGCGGTCCCGTCGAGCCCGACGCCCCGCTCTCGCCGACGACCCTCGAGATCCTGGCCGAGCTCGCCCGGCACGAGGGCCTCGCCCGGGATCCGTCGGCCCTCACGCTCCATCTCCCGGCGCCCGCCGCGAGCGCGTCCGATGCCGACCGCGATGCAGACCGCGATGCCGACCGCGCCGCCGACGACCGGCCGATCACCGCCGAGACGGGCTACGTGCTCGAGATCGGCCACGCCGGGACGCGCGTGCTCCTGGGCGAGAGCTTCTTGAAACGGCGCATCGCCCGGCTCGCCGCGCTGCTCGAGCAGCGGGACGCGCTGCTCGCGGGCGCGAACGTCATCGATCTGAGGTACGCGGACCGCGCCGTCCTGCGAACGGAACATTCGGAGCCCACGTCGGGGTGAGGTGGGTTCTACGTGGTGGCGGCTCCCGGACGGGAGACGCCATCCAAGGGGGGATCCCCGGATGGGGATCTTTTTGGGGGGGGATCACATGGCCAGGCACAAGAAGGAGGACCTGATCGTCGGACTCGACATCGGGACCACCAAGATCTGCGCGATCGTCGCAGAGGCGAACGAGAATGGAGTCGACATCGTCGGCATCGGGACGCACCCGAGCCGCGGCCTTCGCAAGGGCGTCGTCGTCGACATCGACGCCACCGTCGAATCGATCAAGCACGCGGTCGAGGAAGCGGAGCTGATGGCCGACTGCGAGATCACGTCGGTCTACGCCGGCGTCGCCGGCGGCCACATCCGGGCCTTCAACTCCCACGGCGTCGTCGCGGTCAAGGACCGCGAGGTCCGCGAGGGGGACGTGAAGCGGGTCATCGACGCCGCCAAGGCGGTCGCGATCCCGATGGATCGCGAGGTGATCCACGTGATCCCCCAGGAGTTCATCATCGACGACCAGGAGGGGATCCGCGAGCCGCTCGGCATGAGCGGCGTCCGCCTCGAGGCGAAGATCCACATCGTGACCGCGGCGGTGACGAGCGCCCAGAACATCGTGAAGTGCTGCAACAAGGCGGGCCTGAACGTCATCGACATCGTGCTCGAGCCGCTCGCCTCCGCGGCGGCGGTCCTGCAGGACGACGAGCGCGAGCTCGGGGTCTGCATGATCGACATCGGCGGCGGCACGACCGACATCGCCGTCTTCGGCGACGGGGCAATCAAGAACACCTCGGTGCTCGGTCTCGGCGGCTACCACCTCTCGAACGACATCGCGGTCGGTCTGCGGACGCCTTTCGAGGAGGCGGAGCGCATCAAGAAGAAGTTCGGCGTCGCCTCGGCCCGCTTTCTCAGCTCCGACGACATCATCTCGGTCCCGTCGGTCGGCGGTCGCAAGCCGCGGGAGATCTCGCGCAAGATCCTGTGCGAGATCATCGAGCCGCGCGTCGAGGAGATCCTGTCGCTGGCCCGCCAGGAGCTGATCCGGGCGGACCTGCTCGGCCGCATCCCGTCGGGCGTCGTCCTGACCGGGGGCGCCTCGGCGCTGGCCGGCATCGGGGAGCTGGCGGAGGAGATCTTCGAGTCGCCGGTGCGACAGGGATTGCCGTCGTCGATCGGTGGACTCCAGGACGTCGTCCGGAGCCCCATGTACTCGACCGGCGTCGGTCTCGTCCTGTTCGGACTGAACCAGCAGCGCTCGGCCCGGGGCAGCCAGTTCCGGATCCGGGACACCTCGATCTTCGGCCGGGTCAAGCAGCGCATGCGCGAGTGGTTCTACGCCGAGTTCGATTGACGGACGCCCCGTGGCCCGGTTCTTCGCGAGCCGAGCCACGGCGCGGAATCGCACAAATTCCGCGTGAAAAAGTCCGTCGGGAAGGGCACAAAAAAAATCAATCGTGTTACAGTCGACGCCGCAGCCAGGCGTCGTGCGGTGATCTGGGGGGATGAGACATGGCCAAGAAATACGGCGATCGTGAAGGCGGAAACTACCGGGGAGACGGCATCGATCTGCTCGAGCTCGGTCCGGACGACGGCCAGGAGCTGCTCGAGTTCGAGAAGTCGGCTCATCAGAAGGCGACCATCAAGGTCATCGGCGTGGGCGGCGGCGGCGGCAACGCCCTCAATACCATGATCCTCTCGGGCCTCTCCGGCGTCGAGTTCATCGCAGCGAATACCGACGCCCAGGCCCTCGCCCACAGCAAGGCCTCCATCAAGGTCCAGCTCGGCGCGGAGATCACCCGCGGTCTCGGCTGCGGCGCCAACCCCGACCGCGGACGCGCCTCGGCCCTCGAGGCCCGCGACCGGCTGCGCGAGCTGCTCGAGGGCTCGGACATGGTCTTCGTGACCGCCGGCATGGGCGGTGGAACGGGAACCGGCGCCGCCCCGATCGTCGCCGAGGTCGCTCGCGAGATCGGCGCGCTGACCGTCGGCGTCGTGACCAAGCCCTTCCCCTTCGAAGGCCGCGTCCGCATGAAGCATGCGGGCCACGGCATCGAAGAGCTCCACAGCGTCGTCGATACGCTGATCACGATCCCGAACCAGCGCCTGCTCGCGCTGGCCGGCAAGACGACGGCGGTCAAGGACGCGTTCTCGATCGCCGACCAGGTGCTCCTCAATGCCGTCCGCGGCATCTCGGACCTGATCACGATCCACGGCCTCATCAACCTCGACTTCGCCGACGTGCGGACGGTCATGAACGAGGCCGGTGTCGCGCTGATGGGAACCGGCGTCGGCCGCGGCAATACGCGCGCGATCGATGCGGCGACCGCGGCGATCTCGAGCCCGTTGCTCGAGGATCTCTCGATCGAGGGCGCCCGCGGCGTGCTGATCAACATCACCGGCGGCTCCGACATGACCCTCTACGAGGTCAACGAGGCCTCCTCGCTGATCCACGAAGCGGCCCACGAGGATGCCAACATCATCGTCGGTGCGGTGATCGACGAGACCCTCCACGAGGACGAGCTGCGGGTCACGGTCATCGCGACCGGTCTCGACGGCCAGGAGATGCGGCGCATGCCGCCGCCGTCGCGCCGACGGACGCCGGAGCCGACCTACGAGATCCAGCGCGAGCGCGCGATGGTCGATGCGCCGAACGTGACGCCCCTGCGCGAAGCGCAGGCGGCGGCGCCCTTCGCCGCGGCCACGGCCGCGGCCGGCGGGGCGAGCGCCGACAGCGCCTCGGCCGAGGAGCTCGACTTCGACATCGCCCAGACCTACCAGCAGGTCGCCAACGGCAGCCCGACGGCGACGGATCTGGCGGCGACCGGGTTGGGGGGCTTCGCGTCGCCCTTCGATGACGAGTTCGAGACCCCGGCGTTCCTGCGCAAGGGAGTCGGGTCGTTCATGCGCCGCGGCGGCGACTGATCAGACCGCTTCGACTTCCGTGATCTTCCAGCCCGCGCCGGCCTGGGTCAGAGCCCGGGCCCGCGCGGCCTGGAGGCTCGTGGCCTGAACGGTGATCGTGCGCGGATGACTGCGGCCGTGGGCCGAGAGTCGGACGCGATAGCTTCGAAGCGCCAGGCCTTCCCCCGCGCCGGCGCCGTCCGGGCGCCAGGCCTCGCCACCGCCCCCAAGCTTGGGCACCACGACCCGGCTCGCCAATTCCAGGTACGCGGGCGGGCGGCCCAGGATCTCGAGTCCGATCCCGCTCTGGATCTCGGTCTGCAGCCGGGGATGCACGTTGCGATGGCGCGCGACCCCGGCCTCGATCGAGAAGGCCGGAAGCCCGGCGACGGCCGGGAAGCGCACCTCGACGACGCTGTTCGGGACGGGCCGCTGGCGCGTCTCGACGAAGAGCCCCGTCGGCGCGAGATCCCGAACGACGGCGGGATGGGACTGGCGATCCAGGATGATCTCGCAGGTCAGGCGATGCTTGACCCGATTCGTACGACGCTTCTCCATGCAGCGTGAGTGCGGCGGCGCGATCCGAGGTGACGCCCCGGACGGGCGCAGTCCGCAGGCAATCGGCGTCGGCCGCGCGCGGATCGGATCGCGCGAGCGGCGATGCGCGCGGCTTGCCGGGACGAGGCACGCGCCGCCGTGCCCGCGAGGAGCCCGGTGGCATCGGGGGCTTCAGGTGCGGAGCGGCGAGAGCCGGGCCCCCTCGCACATGCCGAGGGCGCCCTCCATCAGGGCCTCCTCGCGGCGGGCGTGGCGATGGAAGTACTGGACGAGCGCCGCGTCCCGATCGGGTCCCGCCTGGCGGACGTGGGCGTCGACGGCGCGGTGGCCCTCGAGGAGGTTGCGCGGCCGGCGTCCGAGGAGCTCGCCCATGTCGTCGAGCTCCTGGGCCTCGAACGCGGCTCCCTTGCGCTCGGCGGTCCGCAGGTGGCGCGCGAGCCGGGTCGTGAACCACATGCGGTTGGCGAGGAAGGGGTCCGTGATCGCCGGGGCCTGCTCGCGCTCGAGGTTCTCGAGCAGCATGTCGTAGTAGTCCGAGAAGCGACCGGTCGTCCCGGTCGGCAGCTCGACCGGCGCGAGCTCGACGCCGATCGCCTCCGCCAGCACCTCGGCGGTCGTGCGCAGGTAGAAGACGTGCTGGGCGATCCACTCCGCGTGCTCCGTCCCCGCATGGAGGTTCTCCATGACGGGAGCGAGGGACAGGGGCACCAGCGCCTGGGTCTTCACGCTGTAGTAGAGAAGCGTCGCGTAGTCGATCTCGCGGCCGGCCAGCTCGGCATAACGGGACAACCGCTCCGGGAAGCGACCGAGAGGGGTATAGAGGTCCCGGGACCGGATGCAGGCGAGGTCGGTCATCGGGTCGGCGAGATGGGCGAGCTCGAAATCGACGAGCGCCGTGACCCGGCCGTCCGCGAACAGGAGGTTCCCGGGGCCCGTATCCCCCTGGCAGAGCACGGGCCGCACCGGCTTCCGGGGCACGTTCCGCCGCAGCCACTGGCAGGCGAACGTCATCATCGGGAGCGGCTCGCGCACGGCTCCCTCGTAGGTCGACTGCCAGACGTCGAGGTCGTGCAGCGCGAGCTCCTCGGGCGACCCCGGGATCCGGAGCCCGATCGCCTCGAATTTCCGGGCGTCGACCGCGTGCAGCTCGGCCAGGCGCTGGAGGAAGCTCTCGAGGATCGACTCGCGCTCGGCCTCGTCCTTCACGTTGTTGAAGTCGTCGCGCCCTTCGACGTGGTCGAGCACCGCGGCCTGCGGATCGTCGTGGAAGGCCAGCACCCGGGGCACGAGCACCCCTTCGCGGTGGAGCACCTCGAGGATCTTCGCCTCGCGTCGCGTGGAATAAACGCGGGTATAGGAGAAGGAATCGTCTCGCGTCCCCCGCACGTAGGTCTTCTGGATCCGGCCATCGATCTCGAGATCGACGAACCACGCGAAGCGGCCGCCGGACTCCCGGCCCTGGCGTCTCCGACTCACGATCCGGCCGCCGAGCGCCTTCTCCATCCAGGGAAAGATCCTCTCCCACCGATCCTGGCCCTGGTCCTGCATCGCGTCCTCCCGACTCGCTGTCGCCCGCGAACTATACCCAGTCGAAGCCACGCGCCGCGGCCGAGCGCGAAGAGCCGATCGACCCCTGTCCACGCGAATTCTCTCGCGGCGAACCGATGCAGGCGATCGCGCAGTCGCTATGCTGCCCGAACTCCCCCGTTCTCCCGAGAGAATCCGACCGCGAATCCGACCGAGAAAGACTCCACGCCCCATGGCCGCGACCGAGCTCGTCCGTCTGATCCGGGACGGCGACATCGCCACGCTCCTCTTCGACGATCCCGAACGCCGCAACGCGATGACCCGCGCGATGGGCGAGGCGTTCCGGGACCGCGTCTCGACCCTCGCCGGCGACGCGTCGCTGCGAGCCGTCGTCGTGTCGGGGAGCGGCCGGGCCTTCTCGGCCGGCGGTGACCTCGAGATGCTCGAGCGCCAGGCCGCGACGGGGGCCTCGGCGCCGGGCCAGGCCTGGCGAGGCATCCGCGACGAGATGGCGAGCTTCTACCGGCTCTTCCTGTCGGTCCGCGACCTGCCCTGCCCGACGATCGCGGCGATCCAGGGTGCGGCGGTGGGCGCGGGGCTCTGCGTCGCCCTCGGATGCGACATCCGTTATGTGGCAGCGGACGCGCAGCTCGGACTCAACTTCGCGAAGCTGGGCCTCCACCCGGGGATGGCGGCGACCTGGACCCTGCCGCGGCTGGTCGGCTCGGCGCAGGCAGCGGAGCTGCTCTACACCGGTCGGTCGATCGACGGCGCGGAAGCCGTGCGGATCGGCCTCGCGAGCCGCGTGCTGCCTGCCGCCGAGGTGCTCCCCGAAGCGCAGCAGACGGCGCGGGCGATCGCCGCGAACGCCCCGCTGGCGGTCCGGGCGATCAAGCGCGCGCTCGCCCGGAGCGGGGATGCTTCGCTCGAGGATCAGCTGCAATTCGAGGCGACCGAGCAGGCGCGGACCTTCGAGACCGAAGACGCCCGGGAAGGCATCGCCGCGATCCGCGACCGGCGGGCGCCGCGATTCGCCGGACGTTAGGCAGGAACGATGGACTTGCACACGCAGCGGGTGATCCAGCGTACGGACGAGGGGCGCGAGAGCGCCTTCGGCTCGCCGGGGCTCAAGTCCCGCGCATGGATTTCGATAGGAAGCGGCGAAGGCCTCTCCGTTTCCGGACCGGCAACGAACGAACCTTCTGGAAGGACACTCCCGTGACCCGCGCACTGCGCAGCCAAGAGCTCTGGCTCACCCTCGCCTACCTCGGGCTGCTCCTGCTGATGGCCAAGGG
>JBIPOQ010000164.1:0-7614 GCA_044379055.1 Myxococcota bacterium | reverse complement strand
GATCGGCGCCATCGCGGTGCCGGGCGGGGGCGCGAGCGGGTTCGGCTCGAGCGGCGGGCAGAAGCCGATCTCCGTCCCCATGCCGGAGGCGACGCAGCCGGGGCCCGGACAGGCGGCGAGGGCGCCGCCGCCGTTCATGAAGCTCGCCGCGGGCTGGTGGGTCATGAAGGTCTTCGTGACCTGCGCGATGCCGCTGAAGGCGGGAAAGTCGCGAAAGCCCGCGCCCTGGAAATCGAAGACGCCGGCCGGCAGCGGGATCGCCCGGCCAGGAGCGGTCGTCCCTGCCGCGCCCGGCACGTCGACGAGACGGACGCCCGCGGTCGGCGGATGCGGTCCGAATTTCTTGCCGAACGCGCCCGGCCCCGCTTCGAAGAGGCTCCCCGATCCGACGTCCGGATTGAGCACACCGAGCGCACCGACCATCGTGCGCGTCGCCGCGAGCGCCGGGCCGGCGGCCACGAGGATGGCGGACAGCAGCGTTGCGCGCGTGAGGCGCGTGAGCCTGGCGAACGCGCGGAGGGAAGCCGGTCGGCGCATGGTCTCAGCTCGCCGATCCCGCCGGAACGAGTCGCACCCGCAGCGTCCGCGGCCCGAGCGCCCAGAAGACCGGGTTCGGGTCGAAGACGTAGCCCGGGGCGAGCTCGATCCGCTCGACGCGATCGAGCAGCGTCTCGAGGGCGACCTTCGCTTCCATGCGCGCCAGGAACGCGCCGGGACAGACGTGGGGACCGGCGCCGAAGGCGACGTGGTCGCGGGGGCGGGCCCGGTCGAGGCGGAAGGAGTTCGGGTCTTCGAAGAAGCGCTCGTCGCGATTCGCGGACGCGAGGCTGTAGAGGACCCGATCGCCCTCGCGGACGGCGACGCCGTCGACTTCGATCTTGCCGGTGCACGTCCGCGCGAGGAGCTGGACCGGGGAGTCGAAGCGCAACGACTCCTCGATCGCGTTCGCGACGAGCGCGCGGTCCGTGCGGAGCGCTGCATAACGACTCGGCACCTCCGCCAGGCGGTAGATCAGGTTGCCGAGCAGGTTCCGCGTCGTCTCGTTGCCGGCGATGATGAGGAAGATCGTCTGGGTCAGGGCCGCCCGACGCGAGAGGCGCTCGCCGTCGACCTCGGCGCGCAGCAGCCGCGTGATCATGTCGTTCGGCGGACTCGCGGCCGCGAGGCGCTCGTCGATGCGCGCCTCGAGATAGCTCGAGAACTCGGGGTGGAGCTCCGCGATCGGGGCGTTGACCCCGTCGGTCTGGCTCTGGCGCTGGAGCACCTCGTCGGACCAGCGCGCGAAGTCGTCGATCCGATCGTTCGGGATCCCCAGCACCTCGGCGATCACTGCGCTCGGAATCCGCCGCGCGAAGGTCTCCATGATCTCGGTCTCGCCCGTCCGCCGGCAGGCCTCGAGGGCCTCGTCGAGGCGCGCCTCCGAATAGCGCCGCGCGAAGGGCTCGACCTGGGAGGCGTGGTTGTAGGCGAGGGCGGAGTTGAAGAGCTTGCGGATCTTGCCGTGGCGCGGCTCGGGGATCGCGGCGAGCAGCGTGTCCTCTTCCTTCGATTGCCCGACGTCCCCGAAGCTGCCGACGAAGTTTTCGACGCTCTTCAGGCCCTGCTCGACGCCGGTCTGACGCACGAAGAAGAGCTGGCCGCTCGGCACGAGCTCTGCGGCGCCCTTCGCGCGCAGCTGCGCGAAGGCCTCGTATCGGTTCGCGGAGCTCGAGTCGAAGGGATCGATCGCGGCGGGGGGCATGGGGGACCTCAGCTCTTCTTCGCGAGGAGCTTCGCGACGTCCGACGCGATCGCGGTGCCCTCGAAGAAGCGCGGGTTCGAGTCCGTGTAGAAGCGGGCGGCATTCTCGAAGGTGAAGGCGCGGAACTGATCGCAGTCGAGGCGCCCCTCTTCGACGAGCTCGAAGGCCTCGTGGAGGACGTCGCGCATGTCGGGGACGTCCCAGTGGCCGACGTCCGAGCCGAAGATCGCCTGGAGCGGCGCGCCGCCCGGGAGCGAGCGGGTCTCGAAGGCATGGTGAACGAGCGGGTCGTCTGCCTCGCAGCCGAAGAAGAAGTTCGGGACGAAGCGGCGGGGGATGTCGTCCTCCGACGCGAGGCCGCAGGCGGCGAACTCGTCGACGATCGGGGCGCTGCGATCGTTCGATCCGAAGGCGAGCTGCTGGATGTCCGGGCCGGAGGACGCCATCGCCGCGAGCTTCGCGCCGTGCCGGGCGAAGAGGTCGCCCCAGACGCCGCGATCGAAGCTCGACGGGTCGTAGTGGCGGATGGCTTCGGGATTGCGCTTCTCGTAGTGGCCGACGAGATCGTGGAGCAGGCGGGCCGCCCAGGAGGCGCCGCCTTCGAGCAGCGCGACGCGAAGCTTCGGGAAGCGATGCGTGACGCCGCCGAAGAAGAGCGAGCGGCAGAGCGCCTCCGCGGGCGTCGCGAAGAAGCCGACGTGGTTGAACATGTAGTTCGAGGGCGAGCGGTGGCCGTCCCAGCCGACGGCGCCGGAATGCGCGGCGGGCGAGATGCCGAGGTCGAGGCAGCGCTGCCAGAAGGGATCGTAGTCGTGGAGCGAGTCGAGCCCGAAGCTGTCGACCCAGCTCGCCTGCATCGGAACCTCGCCGCCCAGGCCAGCGACCGACGCGACGGGCCGGCGCACGAAGCTCGCGATCAGCGCCGCCTTGAAGCCGAGCGTCCCGACCGCGTACTCGAGCTCATCGATCGCGGCTTCCGGCGTCTGCATCGGGATCACCGCGACCGGCGCGAGCCGCCGCTCGGTGCCCTGGAAGACCTCCGCGTGGAACTGGTTGAGCGCCCGGCAGCAGGCGCGCTGCAGTGCCGCGTCGGGAATGTCGAGGATCGGAAGCCCGAGCGACGGGTAGACGACGCTGAAATCGAGGCCGAGCTCGTCCATCCGCTCGGCCATCAGGTTCGGCATGCTCGCGGTCGCGAAGTCGAGGGTGTTGCGCGCCGGCACGGCCCACCACGACGGTCGCACGGCGCGCCGCCGCAGACGCTCCGCCGGCGAGAGAGCGCCCCACATGCCGGTGCCCGGATCGAAGATCCGCTCGAAGAAGCGGGGCAGGTCGTCGGCGACGCCGGCCTTCTGGAAGAAGGGGATGAGGGCCGGCAGGTACTCGACCGTATGGCCGTCGGCATCGAGGATCGGATGGTCGAGCCGCGCGCGGATCGCGCGCGCGGATTCGTCGGCAGCGGTCGTCATGGGTTCGTCGTCCTTCCCGGCGCCCGGCAGATGGTCTCGGATCGGAGGCGTCGCGATGGCGGACGCGGGCGGGTCGCCGCCCTATCGTAACGCACGAATTTCGCCTTTTTGAAGAGGAGATCGACCATGCAGAGGGACGGATTGCTCGCCGGACGGATCGCGATCGTTTCGGGAATCGGGCCCGGCATGGGCCGCGACATCTCGTTGCGGCTCGCGCGGGAGGGCGCGGACATCGTGATGGGCGCCCGCAGCCGGGGGAGCCTCGAGGCCCTCGCGAAGGAGGTCGAGGCCGTCGGCCGCCGGGCCGTCTGGCTCGAGACGGATCTGACCGACAAGGACGCCGGCAAGCGCCTCGTCGACCGGGCGGTCGGCGAGTTCGGCCGGGTCGACGTGCTCGTCAACAACGCCTTCCACACGGGCACGATGACGCCCTTCGAGTCCGACGATCTCGAGACCGGTTGGCGCGACACCCACGAGGTGAACCTCTGGGGCACCCTGCGCATGACCCAGGCCGTCCTGCCCGTCATGAAGCAGCAGCAAAGCGGCTCGATCGTCATGATCAACACGATGACGATCCGCGTCGTGAATCCGGGCTTCGCGGCCTATGCGAGCTCGAAGGGGGCCCTCGAGGCGGCGACCCGGGGCATCGCGCGGGAGGTCGGACGGTATGGGATCCGCGTGAACTCCGTCCTGCCGGGCTACATCTGGGGGCCCTCCGTGAAGGGCTTTCTCGAGGCGCGCGCGAAGAAGGAGGGACGGTCCTACGAATCGGTCCACGCCGAGGTCGCGTCCTCGATCCCGCTCGGCCGGATTCCGGACTCCCACGAGATCTCGGGGGCGGTCGTCTTCTTCGCGTCCGACCTCGCCTCGTGCATCACGGGGCAGTCGCTCGACGTGAACGGCGGACAGGTCATGTGCTAGGCCGGTGGCGCGCCGTGGCGGACGATCGGGGCGGCGGCGCTCAGATCGCCTCGGCGGCGCGCAGGCGGGCGATCTCGTCGGCGGGCAGCGCGAGCCAGTCGCGCAGCACCTCGTCGGTATGGGCCGAGAGGGCCGGGCCGGCATGCGCGTGGCGGCCCGGCGTCGCGCCGAGCTTCGGGGTCGGCGCGACGAGGGTGACGGATCCGAGCGCCGGGTCGGGGAACGTCGAGAGGCTCTCGCGCGCGCGGACGTGGGGGTCGCGGGCGAGCTCGGCGAGGTCGTGGACCGGGCCGACGGGGACGCGCCGGGCGCGGAAGACCGCGAGGACCTCGTCGCGGTCGTGCTCGGCGATCCAGGCGGCGACGAGGGCGTCGAGCTCGTCGGCGAACCGGAGCCGCGAAGCCGAGCGGCCGTAGCGGGCGAGATCCTCGGGGCCATCGCGGCCGATTCCCTCGAGCACGCGCGCGACCTGCGCGTCCGTCGTGCCCGAGAGCGCGACGAAGCGATCGTCGCGACAGCGGTACAGATTGCGCGGGACCCCGCCTTCGACGCGGCTCCCGTTGCGCCGCGGTCCCGGCCCTTCGCCGTCCCAGGTCGCGATCGGGAGGCCGAGGAGCTGCAGGATCGGCTCGTGCATGCTGACGTCGACGTGTTGCCCTCGGCCGCTGCCGCCCTCCCGGCGATCGCGCCAATAACACGCCAGCAGCGCGCCGATCACGCCCGAGAATCCCGTCATCGCATCCCCGAGCGGGAGCGAGGGCAGGATCGGCGGTCCGCCCGATTCGCCGTTCATGTGGGCGAAGCCGGCGAAGGCCTCGGCGAGGGCCCCCGCCCCGGGCTCGCTCGCGAGGGGGCCGCTCTGGCCGTAACAGCTGACGCTGACGACGACGAGCCGGGGATTCCGGGCCGAGAGCGAGGCGAAGTCGCATTGCCAGCGCTCGCGCAGCGCAGGCGTCAGGTTCTCGACGAGCACGTCGGCCTCGCCGACGAGCCGCTGGAAGACCTGTCGCCCGTCTTCGCGGTCGAGGTCGAGGGTCATCGCGCGCTTGTTGCGCGAGACCCAGGCCCAGGCGGGCGAGCCCTCGCCGCGACGGACGCCGATCTGGCGCAGCGGGTCGCCGGTGCGCGGCTCGATCTTGACGACGTCGGCGCCGAAGTCGCCCAGCATCGCCGCGATCTGGGGCGCCGCGAGCAGGGTCGTCAGGTCGAGAACGCGCAGGCCGGCGAGGGCGGACGGGACAGGCATCGCGCGACCATACCACCGCCCCGCGGATGCGGGCGCGGGGCGCTCGCCGTCGCCGGACGACCCCTTCGAAGCGTTCGGCCCGACCTTCGCCTACGACGCGGGAACGATCACGCCGGCTCGGGCCGGGTCGACGGGCACCGACTGGCGCACGCGCTCCTCGAGCTCGGGTGCGAGCTCGACGGTGTCGAGCCATTTCCGCGCGGCCTCGGGATCGGTCTTCATCCAGCCGACGCCGACGGCCGCCAGCATGCGTTCGCGCAGGCCAGGCTCTTTCGCCCGCTCGGCGAGCTCGAGCGCCTGCTTCGGATCGATCGACGCCGTGCCGGTCAGATAGCGCTGGTAGACGCCTTCGAGGGCCCCCGACGGCTCCTGCGCGAGGAGCCAGGCGCTCGCCTCCTCGGGGTGGGCACTGCGGAAGCTGAGCCAGACCCGCATGACGATGCCGGCACGCTCGGGACTGTCGGGGAGGGTCATCGCCCAGGTCATCGCGCCCGGGCCATCCTTGACGCCCCAGGAGAAGGCGAGATGACGCAGGATGCCGGAGCCGTCGCGTCCCTTGCCGTGCTCGAGCGCCCACTTCTTCGCTCGCTCGACGTCGTGGTTCAGGAGGGCCTGTCCGTATCGAGCGAGCATCTCCTGCTGAACGCTCGCGCCGAAGGCATCTTCGTGGGGAAGCGATTCGACGAATTTCTCGGTGGCGTCGATGCCCTGGTGCTCGATGGATTTCTCGATCAGGCGCTGGATCGCGCCGGCCCGGGGCATGACGGGCATCTCGCCGATCAGCGCGTACAAGGGGCCGATCTCCGGCGACGCCGGCTTGTCCCACCAATGCTCGACGAGGATCCGGGTCGCCTCGACCCGCCCGCGATCCGGATTCGGCGGAAGGCTGCTGGCGGCTTCGGCCGCACGCAGGGGATCGCTGGCCGCCCAGGTGCGCATGACCTCGCGAAGCCAGGGGTGGCGGTTCGCCCAGCCCGGATCGACGCGGCCCTGGAACGCGGCATTCGGATCCGTCTTCGCCCACCAGGACGCGAAGAGCGTCTCGGCCGTCTCGTCGAGGGTCAGGCCCGTCCCGTCCTCCTTCGACACCTCGGCTCGCAGGCGCTCCGCCCAGGCGGGATCGGCGACCGCGAAGTAGTCGAGCAGCGCCTGCGTCCGCGCATGCGGCTCCTCCATCGCGAGGATCTCGGCGAACGCGGCCACGGGATCGGACGGGCGATCCATGGCCTTCCGTTCCCCGTCGTGGGGAGCGAAGGCGGCATAGGCGATGGCGAAGGCCAGGAGGGCCACGATCGCGTGGCTGATGAACGGGCGGACGCTCATGAAACGGTTTCCTCGTCGGGGTCCAGGAATGAAACGGGACGGGTGGTCTGCGACCACCCGTCCCTATTCGATCGCTTGCGCGGCGGACGTTAGCGCTGGTTGGCGCTTCGGCGTCGAGCGAGGCCGACGAGCGCCCCCGCACCGACGATCAGCCCGATTGCGCTGGCCGGCTCCGGCACCTGGAGCTTCATGCTCAGGTGGGTGACGCGGTCGAAGGCGTTCCCGCTGTCGGGATCGACGGCGATCGCGCCGCCGATCAGGACGATGTTGCGGGCCGTGCCGACGACGGAGTCGTCACCCATGCGGGTGAAGAAGAAGCCCTGGCCCGCCGCCAGCGGAACGCGCTGGGGGTTGAAGGGCGTGCCGAGGGCCGTCGTCTCGTTGGAGAACGGGAAGACGTCCGAGCCCGAGATCGTGCCGGTCGTCATCTTGAAGCCCCAGCCCTGGCCGGGGTTGTCGATGCCCGGGTCGGTGCCGCAGTTGTTGCCGGCACCGACGATCACGGGGAAGGGGCCGCCGGGAGCGGGGATGCCCATGAACGTCTTGCCGACACCGATCGTGCCGACGCCGTTGGCGCAGCCGAAGGTCTGCTGCACGGCGCCGTTCGCGTTCAGCCGGGCCAGCAGCCGGGGGCCGTTGTTGCCGGGGTTCGAGATGAACTCGAAGTTCTGCCGGCCGCCGGTCCAGGCGCGGTTCATCAGCGACATCCAGGAGCGCTCGACCTGCGCGTTCGGCGCCATCGGCGTCGAAGGCTGCTGCGGCACGCGCCAGACGTTCTGCGCGGTGTTGCGCAGCACGAGCAGGGTTCCGCCGAAGTGCGGCGCACCCGGCGCGTTGTTGATGGCGAAGCGCTTGTTGCGGTTGCCGACGCCGGGGTTGTTGTAGACGAGGCAGTCCCAGTTGCCGACCTTGTT
>JBIPOQ010000163.1:0-7654 GCA_044379055.1 Myxococcota bacterium | reverse complement strand
GTTCCGGCACCACTTTCCGGATCTGCGCACGCGCGGCGCGCTGTCGGGGCATTTCATTCCGGAGGAGGCGCCGGAGCGGACGAACGAGGTCCTGCTCGCGTTCCTGGCGGGGGAGATTTGAGAAGAGGTTGATTGCTTTTCGATGGAAGCGTATGTACCGTCGTGCATACACTTCCTGGAATGGTGGAGTGGGACCGTCAGAAGGCGAACGTCAACCGATTGAAGCACGGTGTGGAGTTCTCCGATGCCTCCGTTGCGCTCGCGGACGACATGGCGATCACGCGATCCGATGAGGGTCCGGGCGAGGAGCGCTTCGTGACGATCGGGATGGATGCGCTCGGACGGGTCGTCGTCGTGTCCTATTCATGGCGAGGCGACGAAATCCGGTTGATCTCGGCGCGGCGAGCGACTCCGCGCGAGCGACGGCGATATGAGGACCGTCGGCAATGATGCGATGAGGAAGTACTACGATTTCAGCAAGGGAAAACGGGGCGCTGTGATCCCGACGCCCCCCGGCAAGACGCGAATCACGATCCGGATCGACACCGACGTGCTCGACTGGTTTCGCGAACAGGTCGATGCCGCGGGCGGTGGGAGCTATCAGACGATGATGAACCAGGCACTCCGGGAGTACGCGGAGAGAAAATCCGAGGGGCTCGAAGAGACGCTTCGGCGCGTACTCGTCGAGATGTTGCCGGCTCCGAAGCCGAGAAAGAAGGCTGCGAGACGTCGGAGCGCCTGAGGGCGACGCCGTCGGTTCTCGCCCCGGGCGGCTCTTCAGCGGCAGCCGCCCGTCCAGATCGTCATCCGCGATGCAGCCGCTTCTTCAGGATCGTCACGATCTCCTCGGCGTTCCGCCGAGAAGGCTCCGCGCTCGGCACGAACGCCGAGCCGTGGAACGTCCCCGCATAGTTGTGCAGCTCGACCGAGACGCCGGCCTCGAGCAGCGTCATCGCATACCGCAGTCCCTCGTCGCGGAGCGGGTCGAACTCCATCGTCGAGACGTAGGCCGGGGGCAGTCCCTTCAGGTCCTTGGCGAGGGCGCGCGCCGGCGCGGCGTAGATCGACGGGATCCCGCGATGGGTCGGGCCGAGGTAGTGCTTCCAGCTCCAGACGGCGTTGGGGCGGTTCCAGAAGGGCGTGTCGAGGAAGGCCATCATCGAGGGCGTGTCGAGGCGGTCGTCGATCTCGGGGATCTCGAGGAGCTGAAAGCAGATCGCCGGGCCACCCTTGTCCCGGGCCATGAGGGCGAGGCCCGCGGCGAGGCCGCCGCCGGCGCTCTGGCCGGCGATCGCGATGCGCGCCGGATCGATGCCGAGCGCCGCCGCGTTCTGCGCGGTCCAGCGCAAGCCTGCATAACAGTCGTCGATGCCGGCCGGGAACGGATGTTCGGGGGCGAGGCGGTAGTCGACGCTGACGACGACGGCATCGATTGCCGCGGCGATCGCGTCGCACCAGCCGTCCATCATGTCGAGGGTCCCGAACATGAAGCCGCCGCCGTGGATCTCGTAGATGCAGGGACGCGGGGCGCTCGCGGGCGTCTTCGGCGAGTAGATGCGCAGCGGTACGGCAGGCTGGTTGCCCTGGGCGGGGACGGTGCGGTCCTCGCGGCGGACGTTCGGATGCGGGGGCGGGGGCGCGGGCGCGGTGTCGAGGCGCATCGCGCGCATGGCCTGGATCTTCTCGGCCGTCGAGTAGTCGCCGACGGTCGGGATCTGCGAGAGATGGGGCAGGAAGTCGGGGTCGTAGGCGTATTGGGTCATGCCGGCGACGATAGCAGCGGGAAGGGGCGGGCAAGCCGCGGCGCAGGGGCGCGAGGGCAGCGAGGCCGCGACTCGATCAGCGGCCGAGCGCCTGCCAGAACGCGCCGAGCACCGCATAACCCGTCTGGCCGCCGGTGAGCCCGGAGCCCATCTTGTTCATCGTGAAGCCGAAGCCGATCCGTCGATCGGGATCGGCGAATCCGAGGGAGCCGCCGGCGCCGGGATGACCGAAGGCCCGGGGCGAGGGAGAGAACGGCATCGACTCGCTGCGGAGCATGAAGCCGAGCCCGTAGCGGATCGGCAGGCCGCCGAGGGTCGCGTCGGGGCCCGAGGCCTGCTCTTCGAGGGCGCGCTCGATCGTCGCCGGCTCGAGGACGCGAACGCCGTCGACCGTGCCGTCGCAGGCGAGGGCGCCGTAGATGCGGGCGAGGGCGCGAGCGGTGCCGTGGCCGCCGGTGGCCGGGAGCTCCGCGCTTCGCCAGGCGGGGGAGTTCGCGGCGCCGGCGGGCGTGAAGGGATTGTTGAACGCGGCGCCGACCATCGTCGTCGGATCGCCCATGTCGCGCATGAAGCCCGCGAGCGGACCCTTGAAGCGCGGGCCGCCGCTCTCGCCCTCGCGGCGCGGGGGCATCAGGTTCCCGATCATGTCGGCGACGCGGGCGTGCTCTTCCGCAGGGAGGCCGATGTGATAGTCGGCGGCGAGGGGCTCTGCGATGTCCTCGCGAAAGAGTCGTCCGACGGTGCGGCCGTCGATTCGGCGGATCAGCTCGCCGACGAGATGACCGAAGGTGAAGGGCGAATAGCCGTGCTTCGTCCCGGGCGTCCACCACGGCTCGGTCTCGGCGAGCGCGGCGCAGACGGCGTTCCAGTCGTAGAGGCTCTCCTTCGGCAGCGGCTTCCGGATCGCCGGGAGGCCCGCTTTGTGACAGAGGAGCCAACGGACCGGGATCTCGGCCTTCCCGGCCTGGGCGAACTCGGGCCAGTAGCGCGCGACGGGGGCATCGAGATCGAGGCGACCCTGCTCGACGAGGCGGTGGGCGCAGATCGCCGTCAGGCCCTTGGTCGTCGAGTAGGTGTTGACGAGGGTGTCGCGCTTCCATTCGCGGGTGCGGGCGGCGTCGGCGAAGCCGCCCCAGAGATCGACGACGAGCTCGCCCTCGAGCGTGAACGCGATCGACGCGCCGACCTCCTGCTTCGATTCGAGGCGCTTCGCGAAGACGTCGCGGACGGGCTCGAAGCGGGGATCGCAGTGGCCGTGGACGGGGATCATCGCTGCGGATCTCCTTCGTTCGGGGTGCCGGGCGGGCGCTCCCTGTCGCGGGGGAGGATGGCATGGCGGCGTGGACCACGCCCCGGATGCCGAGCCGGTCCGTCGGGCGATGCACGTCGGGCCGCTCCGGCCGCAGCGGTCTCGGATTTTCACCCCTAGAATCGGGCGTCCCGCGCAACCGCCGCGCCCCCGGAACCCGGGCCCGGCCGAAATGAATGAAGGAACCTCCCATGCCCGCTCGCGAAGAGAAGCTCGTCCTCTGCAACGCCACCCTGATCGGCGGCTCCCTCGAGCTCTCGCCGGACCAGATGAAGGCGATCATCGACGCGACGGCCGAGGCGAAGTTCGGCGGCATCTCGCTCTGGGCGTTCCATCAGCTCGCGGTCGTCGGGGCCGGCGTGAAGCCCGAGACGGTGAAGGCCTGGATCCGCGATCGAGGGCTCACGGTGCCGATCGTCGAGTCGCTCATCGGTTGGGAGACGGCGGACCGGGCGACGATCGAGGCGCAGTGTGGACCGACGCTCGACTGCGCGGTCTTCCACGGCGCGAAGGACGTCGCCGGCGTCGTCATGGCGCCCGAGATCGACTTCGCGACCGCGACGCGCGGGCTCTCGCTGCTCGGCAAGATGGCCGCCGATCGCGGGCTGCGCATCTGCATCGAGTGGCTGCCCTGGTCGGGGCTCAAGGACATCAAGAGCGCGTGGAAGCTCGTGCAGGCCGCGGCCGGCGAGAACATCGGCCTCGTCGTCGATACGTGGCACTGGCTACGCCAGCCCGGCGGCCCCGATCTCGCGACGCTGCGCGGGATCCCCGGCAGCCGGATCCACTGCGTCCAGCTGAACGACACGACCCGCAAGGGTCAGGGCGACGACATGATGATGGAGTCGATGACGAATCGGCTCCTGCCCGGCGACGGCGAGGTCGAGTGGAAGCCGCTCCTCGATGCGCTCGACGCGATCGGAGCCGACCCGATCTGGGCGCCCGAGGTGTTCAATCTCGGGCTGATGCAGGAAGGTCCGGTCGCGATGGCGAAGAAGATCGGCGCGTCGACGCGGAAGGTGCTCGGGCTCTAACGCCTGGCGTCCGGACGCTCTCCGGCTCACCGATAGCCGGCGAGCGTGTTCCCGGTCGCAGCGGGGCCGACCTTCGCAGCGGCCGATCGACGCTGCGCGAGCGCAGGGCGGCGGACGGCCTGCGCGATCCGCCCGCACTGCGCTCTCCGGTCGTCGGCTCCGCGCGCACCCGGCCCCGCGTCCGACGACACGTCCGACGACACGTCCGACGACACATCCGACGACACGGCTGTCGACGCGCCAGACGACGCGCCAGACGACGCGCCCGAAGACACGGCCGCGCGAGCGCCCTCGAGCGCGAAGAGCGCATCGCAGACGCGTCCGAACTCGGCCTGACGCCCCGCTCGATCGTAGATCGCGAGCAGACGGCGATAGGGCTCGATCCGCGGCACGTTCCGCGCGCTGATCTCGTACTGGACCGAGGCGCTCTCGAGATCCCCCGCCGCCTCGAAGCGTCGACCGAGCCGGAAACGGGTGACGGAATCCATCGTGCCGAACCAGGCCTGACGATCGAGTGATCGGGCCGCGGCGGCCAGCCGGCCCGCCTCGAGCGCCGACGGCAGGACATGGAAACGGTCCACGAGCGAGGCAATCGAGAGCAGCAGCGCCAGGGCGGATGCGGCCCAGACTCCGCGTCGGATCCATCCGCCCGCTCGCTCGTCGACGTCGACTTCGGCGCGGTCTTCGACCAGCACCCGAGCGATGCGTGTCTGTCGGAGCTTCCAGATCGCGCCGTCGAGCACGAAATGATGGAGGTTGACGGCGGCCGCGAGCAGCAGGGCGAAGTTCCAGTCGAACTGGTCCGTCGCGGGCGCGAAGACGAGCGCGGGCAACATCCAGACGGCCGATCCGGCGAGCAGCACGCGGCCGTAGTAGCCCCTGAATCCGTTCCAGCCCCGGTCCGAGCGGGCGAAGTAGGACGTGATCCAGAGATACTGGGCGGCGTGCGCCACGGCGATCCACACGAAGAAGGCGCTGCGGAGCTCGCCGCCGAGCGGAACGACGCCGCGGAAGACGTCGAAATGACGCGCCGCGTACGGGATCGACCACCAGAGCGCCTGGGTCGCGATGATGGCCACGATCGGGATCCCGTCGGCGATCCGGCTCGAGCGCCGTGCGAGCAGGAAGAGCGCGACGGCCGTCGTGACGACGTAGGCCGCCCCGACGATCGCGACGGCGAGCGCGTCGAGGCGCGGGGGAATCGCGAGCGGAATCAGCCGGATCTCGAGCGCCGGATCGGCGACGGGATCGGCCTGCCCGTGCATGACGAGGAAGACGAGCAGGAACGACAGCACGAAGGAGGCATGGGACCACCGACGCAGGGACGGATCGAGCGCGATCGACCGCCGCCGCGCGAACATCATGGCGATGCCGAAGTTCTGTCCCGTGTAGTGCCAGCCCGTCCAGGTCAGGTAGATCGTCGCGAGGACGGAGCCGGTCCAGCGGTGGAAGAGGGACAGCCCGAAGAGCGCGACGATCGCCGCCGTCGCGACCACGCTGAACACGAAGTAGGCGCGCCGGTCGTTGCGCCGATCGTAGACCCGCAGCAGGGTCGCTCCGTAATGCGGCGCGCTCACGAACGCGACCAGGAGCGCCGGAATCGCCGCCGGGATCGACTGGAAGACCGGCCCCCCCGCGAATCCGAAGATCAGGCTGAAAACCGCGAACAGGGCCCCACACCCGAACAGCAGATCGGGAATGGGCCCGTACAGCCAGGGCTGACCCGGGCGCGTGTCTGCGACCATCTCGAGACGACCTCCCTCGGAAGGGGCGGGACCCGGTTGATCGAGAATACGCACATCGTCGTGTCGCTGACTAGCAAAAAACGCGGACCGGCCGTCGCAAGATCCTCCCTGGGGGATTCGACCTTCAGGGCGCCGGGGCCATCCTGGCGGGATGGCACCCGGGAGGGGATCAATCGCCTTGCATCATCCGGTCGTACCGCCGCTGCATTTCCGCGGGCGTGACCTGCTCGATCTCGTGGCCGATCCCCCATTCGTGGCCGAACGGATCGCGCACGGTGCCCGAGCGCTCGCCGTAGAACTGGTCGGTCGCCGGGCGGACGAGCGTCGCGCCGGCGGCGACGGCGCGTGCGATCGCCGCGTCGGCGTCGTCGACGTGGAGATGGAGGGTGAAGGACGTACCGCCGATCGAGGCGGGCCCGCGGATCCCGAACTCGGGGAACTCGTCGGAGAGCATGATCGTCGTCCCGCCGAGCTCGAGCTCGGCGTGGCCGAGGCGGCCGCCGGGCTCGGTCAGGCGGAACTTCTCCCGGGCGCCGAAGGCGCGGGTGTAGAAGTCGATGGCGGCGGCGCCATCGCGGAGGCGGAGGTAGGCGAAGACTTCGTGGATGGACATGTTTCTCCTTCCGGGGGCACGCGCGCCGGCGACCAGGCGCGGCCCGTGATGAGGCGCGCGCCCCGCGCGAACGCGAAGTACTGCCAGGCCCAGCCGATCATGACGCTCAGCCGATTTCGGAAGCCGATCAGGTACGCGATGTGGATCAGCCACCAGATCCACCAGGCGAGGAAGCCCGTGACCTCGAAGCGGCCGATCGTCCCGACGGCGGCGGCGCGGCCGATCGTCGCGAGGGAGCCCTTGTCGACATAACGGAAGGGGCGGGTCGGCCGACCCGCGACGCGTTCGGCGACGTTCTCGCCGGCGGCGCGGCCGGCCTGGATCGCGGCCGGAGCGATGCCGGGGACCGGGCGGCCTTCCTGCTCGATCTGCGCGAGATCGCCGGCGACGAAGACCTCCGCATGACCGGCGAGGGAGAGATCGGGCTGGACGCGCACGCGGCCGGCCCGATCGAGGGGGACGCAGAGCGTCGCGCCGAGCGGCGACGCGGCCACGCCGGCGGCCCAGAGCACCGTATGCGCCGGGAGGTACTCGTCCCCGAGCCAGACGCCGGTCTCGTCGATCTTCGTGACCTGCACACCGGTCCGGACCTCGACGCCGAGGGTCTCGAGCTGGCGCTTCGCGGCGGCCGAGAGCTTCTCCGAATACGGCGGCAGGACCCGGGGCGCGCCTTCGATCAGGACGACGCGCAGACGCCGCGGATCGAAGGAGCGGAAGTCGCGGGCGACGGTATGTCGACCGATCTCGAGCAGCGCTCCCGCGAGCTCGATGCCCGTCGGTCCGCCCCCGACGATCGCAAACGTCAGCGTCGCGTCGCGCTCCGCGGAATCGCCCCGGCGTTCGGCTGCTTCGAAGGCGGATAGGACGCGCCGGCGGATCTCGAGGGCGTCCTCGATCGTCTTGAGGCCCGGCGCGGCAGCCTCCCACTCGTCGTGGCCGAAATAGCTGTGTCGCGCGCCGGCGGCGAGGATCAGCTGGTCGTAGGCGAGCTCGCCGTCGGAGAGCTTCACGATGCGTCGGTCGAGATCGATCCCGGTCACGTCGGCGAGGATCGTGCGCACGTTCTTCTGCTTGCGCAGGACGGAACGGATCGGATAGGCGATGTCGGCGGGGTTGAGCGCGGCGGTCGCGACCTGATACAGGAGGGGCTGGAAGAGGTGGTGGTTGCGGCGATCGACGAGGGTGATGCG
>JBIPOQ010000162.1:0-7690 GCA_044379055.1 Myxococcota bacterium | reverse complement strand
TGTCCTTCTGGAAGCGCAGCGCGATCGACTCGGTCTCCGGTCCGCTCGTGACCGCGAAGGCGCCGATGTGGTCCGCCTGCTTCGCGCCGACCGGCGCGATGAAGTCCGAGAGCGCGCGATTCGGCTTGCCTTCGGGCTGGATGGACTGCTGGCGCAGCATCGGGAAGCGCACGATCTCCTGCGCGAGGTCCTCGGCCCCGTAGAGCACGATGTCGTCGCCCAGACTGCGTGCGGGCCAGAAGCCGTAGACCGCCCGCGGCGAGAGCCAGCGCTTCGAGATGACCTCGTCGAGCAGTCGGCGGCCGTTCTCGTAGAGATCCCGGGCGGCGGCGCCGACCTTCGGGTCGTCGAGGATCTTCGGGAACTTCCCGGCGAGGTCCCAGGCCGAGAAGAAGAAGGTCCAATCGATGTAGGGGACGAGGTCCTCGACCCGCACGTCGTCGACGAGTCGGCGGCCGAGGAAGGCCGGCGTCGGGGTCGTCGTCGCGTCGAAGGCGACGCGGCCGGCGTTCTCGCGCGCCGCGGCGATGGGGAGGAGCGGCTTCTCCTGGCGTCCGGCGTGCAGCGCCCGGAGCTTCTCCTGCTCGTCGCGAGTGACCGAGATGAACGCCTCCCGGCGATCCTCGGAGAGCAGATCGGACACGACGTTCACCGAGCGCGACGCATCGAGGACGTGGACGACGGCCTGCGTGTAGTGCGGCGCGATCTTGACCGCCGTGTGTTGCCGGCTGGTCGTCGCCCCGCCGATCAGGAGCGGCACGGTCATGCCGCGGCGCTCCATCTCCTTGGCGACCGACGCCATCTCGTCGAGCGAGGGCGTGATCAGGCCCGAGAGCCCGATCAGATCCGCCTTCTCCGCGATCGCCGCGTCGAGGATCTTCGCCGCCGGCACCATGACGCCGAGGTCGACGACGTCGTAGTTGTTGCAGCCGAGCACGACGCCGACGATGTTCTTCCCGATGTCGTGGACGTCGCCCTTGACCGTCGCCATCACGATCTTGCCGCGGGCCTGTCCTTCGACCTTCTCGGCGGCGAGATACGGCTCGAGATAGGCGACCGCCTTCTTCATCGAGCGCGCGCTCTTCACGACCTGCGGCAGGAACATCTTGCCCGCGCCGAACAGGTCGCCGACGACGCGCATGCCGTCCATCAGCGGGCCTTCGATGACGTCGATCGGGCGGCCGAGCTTCTGGCGGGCCTCTTCGGTATCGGCGTCGATGAAGTCGATGATGCCGTGGACGAGGGCGTGCTTGATCCGCTCTTCGACGGACGCATCGCGCCAGGCGAGGTCGACGACGCGCTCCTTGCCGGCGCCCTTCACGCGTTCGGCGAACTCGACCATCCGCTCGGTCGCGTCGGGGCGGCGATTGAAGAGGATGTCCTCGACGCGCTCGAGCAGGTCCTTCGGGATGTCCTCGTAGAGCTCGAGCTGACCGGCGTTGACGATGCCCATGTCCATGCCGGCGCGGGTCGCGTGGTAGAGGAACGCCGAGTGGATCGCCTCGCGGACGCGGTCGTTGCCGCGGAACGAGAAGGAGAGGTTCGAGACGCCGCCCGAGATGTGGACGCCGGGGCAGCGCTGGCGGATCAGCGTCGTCGCCTCGATGAAGTTCTTCGCGTAGTCGGCGTGCTCCTCGATGCCCGTCGCGATCGCGAGGATGTTCGGGTCGAAGATGATGTCCTCGGGCGGAAAGCCCGCCTGCTCGACCAGCAGCTTGTACGCCCGCTCGCAGATCTCGACCTTGCGCTGCGTCGTGTCGGCCTGGCCCTGCTCGTCGAAGGCCATGACGACGACGCCCGCGCCGAAGCGTCGCACGATCTTCGCCTTCGCGAGGAAGTCCGCCTCGCCCTCCTTCAGCGAGATGGAATTGACGACCGCCTTGCCCTGGACGCAGCGCAGGCCCGCCTCGATCACGCTCCACTTCGAGCTGTCGATCATGATCGGGATGCGCGCGACCTCGGGCTCGCTCGCGATCAGGTTCAGGAAGCGGGTCATCGCCGATTCGCTGTCGAGCATGCCCTCGTCCATGTTGACGTCGAGAAGATTCGCGCCGCCGCGGACCTGGTCGAGGGCGACCTCGAGGGCCTTGTCGTACTGGTCCGCCTCGATGAGCTTCCGGAAGCGCGCCGAGCCGGTCACGTTGGTGCGCTCGCCGATCATCTGGAAATTCGAGTCGCTGCGGATCGGGAGCGTCTCGAGACCGGAGAAGAAGGTCGTTCGCGCGCGGGCGTCGGCGTCGGGGGTCGGAAGCGGGCGCGGCGGGACGCTGGCGACGGACTCGGCGATCGCCCGGATGTGGGCCGGGGTCGTGCCGCAGCAGCCGCCGACGATGTTGACGAGGCCGCTCGTCGCGAACTCGCCGACGAGCTGTCCGGTCGTCGCGGGCGCCTCGTCGTATTCGCCGAAGGCATTGGGGAGGCCGGCGTTCGGGTAGCTCGAGATGCGGCAGGTCGCGATGCGGGCGAGCTCGGCGACGTGGGGGCGCATCTCGACGGCGCCGAGCGAGCAGTTGACGCCGACCGACAGCGGGTTCGCGTGGGCGACGGAGCGCCAGAAGGCGTCGATCGTCTGGCCCGAGAGCGTGCGCGCGGAGGCGTCGGTGATCGCGACGGAGATCATGACGGGCAGGCGGAGGCCGCGGGCCTCGAAGACCTCGTCGATCGCGACGAGGGCGGCCTTCGCGTTCAGCGTGTCGAAGATCGTCTCGACGAGCAGGAGGTCGACGTCGCCGTCGACGAGGGCCTCGACCTGCTCGCGGTAGGCGGTGCGGAGCTCGTCGAACGAGATGCTGCGGGCGGCCGGATCGTTGACGTCGGGGGAGATCGAGAGCGTCTTCGGCGTCGGGCCGAGGGCGCCGGCGACGAAGCGCGGCTTCGCCGGAGTCTTCGCGGTCCAGGCATCGGCCGATTCCCGGGCGATCCGGGCCGAGGCGAGGTTCAGCTCACGGACGGTCGACTCGAGGCCGTAGTCGGCCTGGGAGATGGCGTTCGAGCCGAAGGTGTTCGTCTCGGCGATGTCCGCGCCGGCCTCGAAGTAGAGGTCGTGGATCTCGCGGATCACGTCGGGGCGGGTCAGGCAGAGGAGCTCGTTGTCGCCCTTCAGGTCGCGGGGGTGGTCCTTGAAGAGCTCCCCCCGGAAATCGGCCTCGGTCAGCCCGTAGCCCTGGATCATCGAACCCATCGCCCCGTCGAGGACGAGGACCCGCTCGGCGAGCAGGCGTTCGAGGGTCGCGAGGCGCTCGGCGCGGGACGGACGGGTCGTCATGAGGGCTCCATGCTGGGCGGCCGAGCGTATCATCCCTATATCTGGATATCCAGATATTCAATTCGCTCGGGTTGATCCTTCGGTCCGCGTGTTCAAGCTTCGCGCCGCCCCGGGCAGGCGCCCGGGCGACGACCGTCTACTTCTCATGTCCTCGACCCGCCGTTCCCGCGGGTCTCAACGTCCAGCCGGGCGCAGCCCGCCCTCGCCCGACCCAGGAGCCGATCGATGGAGACCCACGCCTTCCAGGCCGAGACCCAGAAGCTGCTCGGCCTGATGATCCACTCCCTCTACTCGAACAAGGAGGTCTTCCTCCGCGAGCTGATCTCCAACGCCTCCGACGCCCTCGACCGGCGCCGCTTCCAGGCGCTCCGCAGCCCGGCCCTCCAGACCGAGAGCGAGCTGGGCATCGAGCTCGTCGCCGATCGTGCGGCCCGGACCCTCACGATTGCCGACAACGGCATCGGCATGACCCGCGCCGAGCTGATCGAGCATCTCGGGACGATCGCCCGCTCCGGGACCCTCGAGTTCCTGAAGACGACGAACCAGGGCGGCGACGCGGCTCCGGACCTGATCGGCCAGTTCGGCGTCGGCTTCTACGCGAGCTTCATGGTCGCCGACGAGGTCGAGGTCGTCAGCCGGAAGGCCGGCGAGGAAGCGGCGACCCGCTGGATCTCGAAGGGGGCCGGCGAATACGGCCTCGAAGACGCGACGCGCGAGACGGCGGGCACGACGATCCGGCTGCATCTCAAGGCCGTCGATTCCGACGCGGGCATCGCCGACTTCTGCGACGAGTGGGTCCTCCGGCAGGTCGTCCGGAAATACTCGGATTTCGTCGCCTACCCGATCCGGCTGACGCTCGTCGAGCCCGCGACGGCCGAGGGCGACGACGCCGCGACCGGCGGTCTCCCGACCCGCCGCAGCCTCGACGCCCCCCTCAACTCGATGAAGGCGATCTGGACACGCCCCGAGAGCGAGGTCGAGGCGAGTGAGTTCGACGAGTTCTACAAACACGTCACCCACGACCACACCAGCCCGATGCTGCGCGTCGCCACCTCGATCGAAGGCACCTTCGAGGCCCGTGCCCTCCTCTTCGTCCCGTCCCGGGCCCCCTACGACCTCTACCACCGCGAGCGCCGCCACAATGGCGTCCAGCTCTACGTTCGACGCGTCTTCATCATGGACGAGTGCCGCGAGCTCTTGCCCGACTGGCTGCGTTTCGTGCGCGGCGTCGTCGACGCGGAAGATCTCTCGCTCAACGTCTCCCGCGAGATGCTGCAGCAGGACCGCCAGATCCAGGCGATCCGCAAGCATCTGGTCAAGAAGGTCGTCGAGCGGCTGAAGAAGCTCTTGCAGGACGATCGCGAGACGTACGAGAAGTTCTGGGCCCAGTTCGGACCGGTCGTGAAGGAAGGGCTCCTCGATTTCGGCGAGGATCGCGAGCGGATCTTCGATCTGGTGCTCGCTCCGTCGTCGGCGGACGAGACGAAGCTCGTCTCCCTCGCGGAGTACGTCGAACGCATGCCGGCCGGGCAGGACGCGATCTACTTCCTCGCCGGCCCCCGCCTCGACGTCTTGCGCCGTTCCCCGCATCTCGAGGCGTTCAAGGAGAAGGGCATCGAAGTGCTTTTCTTCGTCGACCCCGTCGACGAGGTCTGGGTCGGGCAGGGGCCGGTCCAATACAAGGAGAAGGCCTGGCAGAGCATCGGCCATGGCGAAGCCCTGCTCGGAGACGACGCGGAGAAGTCGAAGAAGAAGGAGGAGCTCGAGAAGCGCGAGGCCGACCTCGGCGGTCTCCTGGAGGCGCTGCGCTCGGCGATCCAGGCCGACGTCAAGGAGGTCCGGCTCTCGGGACGGCTCAAGGCCTCGGCCGCCTGCCTCGTCCACGAAGAGGGCGATCTCTCGCCGGCGCTCGAGGCGATGCTGCGCCAGGCCGGGCAGGCGATTCCCGAGCGCAAGCCGATCCTCGAGCTGAACCCGGCCCATCCCGTCCTCGAGCGGCTCTCGACCCGCTTCGCGGCGGATCCGACCGATGCCCGCATCGCCGGGTCGGCGCGTCTGCTATTCGGTCAGGCCGTCCTCGCCGAGGGCGGGCAGCTCGAGGACCCGAGCGGGTTCGCCGAGCTCGTGAACGAATTGATGGCGCAGACGCTCTGAGGAGCGGGCCGCCGGAGCCGGAGACGGGCTGCATGGCGTCGAGGATGAACGAGCACGGGCAGGCGGTCGGACTGCCCGTGGAGGGTTGGCGCGGGGCGACGCCGCCGGTGTGCGAAGCGATTCCGGGACGTCATTGCCGCCTCGATCCCCTCGACGCCGCCCGCCACGCCGAGGGGCTCTACGCCGCCTACGCCGCGGATCCGAAGGGCGCGAACTGGACCTATCTCCCGTACGGCCCCTTCGCGACCCTCGCGGAATACCGGGGCTGGCTCGAAGAGAAGCAGGCGGCGGCGGACGAGCGCTTCTACGCGATCGTCGACCCGAAGAGCGAGCGCCCCCTCGGCGTCGCCGCCTATCTGCGGATCGCGCCGCAGACGGGCTCGATCGAGGTCGGGCATCTCTCCTATTCGCCCGCCCTGCAGCGCACCGTCGCCTCGACCGAGGCGATGTACCGGATGATGAAGCGGGTCTTCGACGACTGGGGCTACCGCCGCTACGAATGGAAATGCGATGCCCTGAACGCGCCTTCGCGGGCGGCCGCGACGCGGCTCGGCTTCCGCTTCGAAGGCGTCTTCCGGCAGCTCATGGTCGTGAAGGGACGCAATCGCGACACGGCCTGGTTCTCGATCGTCGACGGGGAGTGGCCGGGGCTGCGGGCCGCTTTCGAGGCCTGGCTCTCGCCCGCGAACTTCGACGAGCAGGGGCGTCAGCGAGCGCGCCTCGAGGCCTTCATGCCCGAGACGGCGGGCCGTCCGCTCTTCGTGCCTGCGCCGGATTGAGTCGTCGCCCCCGACCCGGGATCGAGGCGAGCGCGGCCCGGGCCGAGCCGCGGCCTAACGGACGGGACGGGCGCGATGGGCGTCGCGCCGGGCGACCAGCGGCTCGAGGGCCCGCTCGAATCCGGCCGTGTCCTCGTAGCGCGCCCCCTGGATGAACTCGGTCACCCCGATCGCTTCCAGCCGGGCCAGACGATCGAGCTCTTCGTCGGCGTTTCGTCGCCCGAGGCCGCCGAAGACGGCCACCTCCGGCGGCGGCCGACCGGCCGCCTCGAAGCGCGCCGCGAGCTCGGCGATCGGCTCGCCGAGCTTCTCCGGATCGTCGGTCATCGGAAGCCAGCCATCACCGAAGCGCGCGGCCCGGACGAGGGCCTGGGGCGCCGCTCCGCCGATCCAGATCCGCGGCTTCTTCGGATTCGGCCGGAACAGAAAAGGCTGGCCATTCGAAACCGCGACGTCGTCCGGGGCGTCGAACGCCCCGTGGATGAACGAAAGAGCCTCGTCGCACTCTCTACCGCGTTCGCTCCGGGACCGGCCCACTGCGCGGAACTCGGCCTCCATCCAGCCGACGCCGACCCCGAGCTCGAGCCGTTCGCCCGAGAGCTCCTGGATCGTCGCGATCGCCTTTGCGGTCGGGAGCGCGGGGCGGTAGGGCAGGATCAGGACGGCCGTCCCGAGGCGGATCCGCGAGGTCCGGGCGGCGAGCCAGGCGAGGGTCGCGAGCGGGTCGAGGTAGCGGCCCCCCGAGCCCTCGGCGTCGTCGGGGGGGATCGCGATGTGATCCGGAATCCAGAGCGTGTCGAGGCCGGCCGATTCGGCGCGGGCGGCGCACGCCTGCAGGATCTCGCCCGTCGCCGCCGTCCCCATCGTTCGAAGCGCGATGCCGAAACGCATGACTCCGGGTCCTCGTCGCGCGGCTCGACCGCGTGGGTCGCCGGCAGGGGCACGCGAACGGCTCCGCGCATGGACGCCTTTCGAGCGCTTGCGTTACTGTAGGCCGGCCGCGCGAGCCGCGGGATCTTCTCGTCGGGATCACGACGCAGAACGACTCCGAGTCGGAGGATCGACCCTGGAAAGCCTCGCCGAAGCCTCCGCCCGCGAATCCTCCTCGCGATCGCCGGAAGCCCGCTCCTCCTCCGCGACCTCCTCCGTCTCCCCCGAAGCCTTCATCGAGCTGCGCGACGTGCGTCTCGCCTTCGGCAAGCGGCAGGTCTTCGACGGCATGTCGTGCCGGATGCGCAAGGGCGGGATCCATCTGCTGCTCGGCGGCAGCGGGACGGGCAAGAGCACGCTCCTGCGCATGATCGGCGGCCTGCAACGGCCGGATTCGGGCGACGTCCGCGTCGCGGGCCATCTGCTGTCCGAAAAGAGCGAGCGCGAGCTCGGCGAGATCCGGAAGGGCATCGGGATGCTCTTCCAGAACGGCGCGCTGCTCGACTCGATGACCGTCCTCGAGAACGTCGGATTGCCGCTGCGCGAGCACATGCGGAAGTCC
>JBIPOQ010000161.1:0-7695 GCA_044379055.1 Myxococcota bacterium | reverse complement strand
CCACACTCTCGCCCGACTGAAGCGCCCGCGAACGGACGCGGATCGCCTTCCGATCGAAAACTGGCCCCGAACCCAACCGGACCCGACGCCCCTGGACTCGCCCGACATCGAATCGACGGAATTGGACGAGGAGACCCCGGAGGCGGGGCCGGCCCCCTTCGGCACGCTCCTCGGCATCGCGCCCGGGAACGTCCCTGTCTACTCGTCCGACTACGAGACCGCCGACGCCCGCGACCTGCCCGATCGCAGCGCCTTCCGGAGCTATCTCGACGGTCTCTACATGGGATACAAGTGGCAGTGCGTCGAGTTCGCGCGCCGCTGGATGTACCTGAACACCGGCTGCGTCTTCGACGACGTCGCGATGGCCCACGAGATCTTCCGCCTGCGCAGCGTGCGCGAGGTCAAGACGAAGAAGACGCTTCCCCTCTACGCCTTCCGCAACGGATCGCGCCGGCTGCCCGAGCCCGGCAGCCTCTTGATCTGGGCGCCCGGCGGCGAGTTCGAGCACACGGGCCACGTCGCCGTCGTGACCGAGGTCGCCCTCGATTTCATCCGCTTCGCCGAGCAGAACGTCGGCCACCGCGTCTGGCCCGAGGGCCAGGGCTTCGCGCGCGAGCTGCGCACGAAGGTCACCGACGACGGCGAGTACTGGGTCGAGTGCTCCTTCAAGGACGCGACGATCCTCGGCTGGGTCATCCAGACCGACGATTCGACCCACGCCGAGCCGATGGCCCTCGTCGACCCCGAGCTCTTCGAGATCGAGTCCCGCGAGGTCGAGAAGAAACGGCGCTCGCGCCGCTCCTGGCTCAACGTCGCCAACGCCGACGAAGCCGCCTACGTGGAAGTCGTCGGGGGCCACCGCCTCGCCAGCCGGGACGAGGACCAGCGCCGTTATTTCGTGATCTCCGAGAGCGCCCACGACGAGCTCGTCCGCGCGACCGGCGAGCTCCACGGCCTCTTCATGCACGCCACCGACCACGTGCTGCGGGACGAGGCCCTGCTCGCGCGCTTCAACCTGCCCCGCGCGCTCTGGCCCAAGATCCACGAGTCCTGGAACAATCGGCTCAATCAGATGATCACGGGACGCTTCGACTTCGCGGTCTCGCCCCGCGGCATCAAGGTCTACGAGTACAACGCCGACTCGGCGGCCTGTCACATGGAATGCGGCAAGATCCAGGGGCGCTGGGCGGAGTACTACGGATGCGAGGTCGGCCGCGACCCCGGCGAGACGCTCCACGACGAGCTCGTCGCCGCCTGGCGCGCGAGCGACGTCGAGTCCCCGCTGCACATCATGCAGGACCGCGATCCCGAGGAGACCTACCACGCGCTCTTCATGAAGGAGGCGCTCGAAGAGGCCGGCATCGAGTGCAAGATCCTGCAGGGCGTCGACGGGCTCTCCTGGGACGCGAAGGGCAACGTCCTCGATCCCGACGGCCAGCCGATCCGCTGGGTCTGGAAGACCTGGGCCTGGGAGACGGCCCTCGACCAGATCCGGGTCGAGTGTGGCGACGATCCGGAGAAGCTGAGGACCTACAAGCCCGGCCAGCGCCATGCCGGGGCGCCGCGGCTCGTCGACGTGCTGCTGCGCAAGAGCGTGATGGTCTACGAGCCGCTCTGGACCCTCATTCCGTCGAACAAGGCGATTCTGCCCGTGCTGTTCCAGCTCTTCCCGGAATGTCCGTACCTGCTGCGGACGTCCTTCGAGCTGACGGGCTCGCTCCGCGAGCAGGGCTACGTCGCGAAGCCGATCGTCGGTCGCTGTGGCTCGAACATCGAGATCCACGATCGCGAGGCGGGGCTCATCGAGCAGACCTCGGGCGCCTTCGAGCGTCAGGCGCAGATCTTCCAGGAGCTCCACCGTCTGCCGGTGGTCGCGGGCTACAACGTGCAGATCAGCACGTTCACCGCCGCCGGCGCCTGGGCCGCGACCTGTCTCCGCGCCGACCGCTCCCTCATCCTCTCGCAGACGAGCGACAATATGCCGCTGCGGGTCGTGCCCGACCACGAGATCCGCGAGCGGCGGTTCCGGACGCGCTAATCGTCGGCGCGCTCGAGAGCCACGTAGAGCGTGTTGTCGCCGCGGCGGATCAGCAGCAGGGCGCTCTTCTTGGCCTTCGAGAGCGCATCGGCGAGGGCCTCGGCGCTCTCGACCGGCGTGCGGTCGATCTCGACGATCAAGTCGCCGCGTCGGATCCCGGCTTCCGCCGCAGGGCCCGCCGGATCGACGTCCGCGACGAGCACGCCCTCGGCGTCCGCGACCCCGAGCTGCTCGGCGAGGGCCGGCGTCAGGTCCTGCAGACGCAGGCCGTAGGCGCCCGCGCCTTCCTCTTCGGGCGTGTTCGCCGCGAGCTGCTCCTCGTCGGGCAGGCGGCCGATCTTCACGCGGAGGTCCTTGCGCTTGCCGTCGCGCAGGACGACGACCTTCGCATCCTTCTCGACGGCGGCCCCGGCGACGATGATCGGCAGGTCGCGCCACTCCCCGATCGACTGGCCGTTGAACTCGACGATGACGTCGCCACGCTCGATCCCGGCGTCCGCCGCCGGCGTATCGGGCAGGATCTGCGAGACGAGGGCGCCGCGCGCCTCGTCGAGGCCGAACTGCTCGGCCATCGCCTCGGTGACTTCCTGGATCTGGACGCCGAGCCAGCCGCGCGTGACGCGCCCCTCGCTCTTCAGCTGCGGGAGGATCTGCTTCGCCTGGTTGATCGGGACCGAGAAGCCGATCGTGTTGGCATCGCTCCGGATCGCGGTGTTGATGCCGACGACGCGGCCCTGGAGGTCGATCAGCGGGCCGCCGGAGTTGCCGGGGTTGATGGCGGCGTCGGTCTGGATGAAGTCCTCGTAGGACTCGTTGGTGACGTCGCGGCGATGTTTGGCGGAGACGATGCCGGCGGTCACGGTGTGCTCGAGGCCGAAGGGATTCCCGATCGCGACGACCCAGTCGCCGGCGCGGATCGCATCCGAGTCGCCCAGGGCGATCGTCGCGAGCGGCTTGCCCTTCGGCGGCTCGATCTTGAGGAGCGCGATGTCGGTCTTCGGGTCGCGGCCGACGATCTTGGCCTCGATCTCCTGGCCGTCGAGGAAGCGGACCTGGATCTCGTCCATGTTCTCGACGACGTGGTTGTTCGTCACGACGTAGCCGTCGGCGGAGATCACGAAGCCGCTGCCCTCGCCGCTGCTCTTGTGGGGGCGACCGCGGCCGTGGGGACCGAAGGGACTCCCGCCGAAGAACTCCTCGAAGCCCGGCGGCAGCATCGGCTGCTCGCCGAGATCCACGGTCCCGCTCGTCTGGATGCTCACCACGGCCGGCGCCACGCGTTCGGCGAGGTCGGCGAAGCTCGTCGGGATGCCCGTCGGCTGGGCTTCGGGAATGCCGCTCTCCGTGCGCCAGAAGACGGCATGCTCGACGCGATCGGTCTTCGCGTCCGACGCGTCGACGGTCTCCTCGTCCTTCGCGCCGAAGAGATCGAAGGCGACCGGTGTCGACGGATCGGCCGTCGCCTGCGACTCGACGTTCGCCGACCGCTCGTTCGCGCCGCTCTCGAAGCAGCCGACGGCGCCGACCCACATCAGTCCCGCGGTCCCGATCACGATCCCCACTCGACGCATGTTCGAATCTCCTCGTCCGGAAAACCCCGATCTCGACGGCCGTCGGCGCGCTCGCGACGGCTCGACCTCAGATCAGGGGAAGGGTCAGATGGTATCGGCCGGGCCCGCGTTGAACCACGATCAGGGCGCGAGCGCTGCTGCGAAGGCGTGCGACTGCCCGTCGCAGATCCTCGCGAGAGGCAAGCGTGATGCCGTTCATGCGCAACAGATGGTCGCCGGAGCGCAGGCCGAGCTTCGCCGCGGCGGACTCCGGAGCGACGGCGGTGATTTCGAAGCTGCCGGTCTGCTCGGAGAGCTCGAGATCGACGCCGAGCTTGCGGCTGGCGATGCTGTCGACCATCGACTGCGGAAGCTCCTCGCCGGTGACGCTCGCCTTCCGGAACCGGCCGTCGCGGTAGACCTCGAGGACGCGCGTCTGGCCCGGCGTCATGCCCTCGAGCATCTCGAAGAGCTGGGCCGCGTCGCGAATCGGGCGGCCGTCGAGGCTGGCGACGAGATCGCCGCGGCGGATGCCGGCCCGCGAGGCGGGGCTGTTGGGATGGAGCCGGTTGATCAGGGCCCCGGCGACGCCGCGCGGAAGCGACATGACCGACCGAAGCGCCGGATCGAGGTCCTGGAACTCGAGGCCGAGCCAGACCGGGTGGACCTCGCCGTAGAGCAGGAGCTCGCGGATCACCCGGCGCGCGACCTCGATCGGGATCGCGAAGCCGATGCCCTCCGCGCCGCCGAAGATCGCTGCGTTGATCCCGATCAGCTCGCCTTCGGCGTTGAGCAGCGGCCCGCCGGAGTTGCCTGGATTGATCGCCGCATCGGTCTGCAGGAGGCCGTGGATCGCGAAGCTCCCCCGCGCGTTGACCGAGCGATCGACGGCCGAGATCACGCCCGTCGTCACGCTGTTCGAGAATCCGAAGGGATTGCCGATCGCGATCACCGGCTCGCCGACCATCAGGTCCGTCGAGTCGCCCGGCGGGACGAACGGCAGGACCTCGTCGGTCAGGATGCGCAGCACCGCGAGGTCGTTGTTCGGATCCGCGCCGACGAGCTCCGCGTCGAGCTCGCGTCCGTCCGCCATCGCGACGCGCACGCGGTCCGCGCGGGCGATCACGTGCTCGTTCGTCAGGACGTGGCCGTTGCGATCGAAGATGACGCCAGAGCCGAGGCTCTGGGTGCTGCGCTCGCCGGACTCGAAGAAATGGTTGAAGAAGTCGTCGGAGAGCGACCCGATGTCGGGCTGTCGATTCGACGTGAAGGGGCTCGGGCGTTCCTGCAGGCGTTCGGTCGTGATGTTCACCACGGCGGGCCCGACCTTCTCGACGACCCGCACCGTCGCCGTCCGGCGCAGGAACGGATCGGCCGCCGCGCTCGGCATCGCCAGCGCCGCGCCGAGGCCGCAGAGCGCCCCGACGGCGACGAGCCGGAGCAGCGGGAGACGAAGCCTGCGCATGGGAGAAGGGGGACCTCCGGCACGCGGGTTCCGCGCGGGCACACCCTGCGCCCGCGAAGTCGTTCCTCTGAGGCCGCGCGATCCCTGGCAGTTCACCGCTGCGCCCCTCCGCCCGCGCCGGCCGCTGCGTCCCGTCCCCCTTCGGTCTGCGCGTCGAGCGCGCGGCGAAGGGCGCGCACGGCCGCCACGGGGTCGGCCGCCTGACTCACGCTGCCGGTCACCGCGATCCCCGCCGCCCCCGCGGCGACGACCGCCGCTGCCCGCTCTGCATCGAGTCCGCCCTGGGCCAACAGTCGCCAGCCTGCCCGCGCCGCGACGGCCGCCGCCCGGCGGAGCGTCTCGAGCCCGAGCTCCGGACGCTCGGCGGGCTTCGACCGCGGTGACCAGATCGGAGCCAGATGGGCGTAGGCGACGGGCTCGCCCGCGGCGACGAGCGCCTCGAGCTCGGCGAGCCCGTGGAGCGAGACGCCGAGGGACCAGACCCCGGGCGCGAGCGCGTCGACCGAGCGGGCGTCGAGGGCGTCGAGTCCGAGATGGACGCCGTCCGCTCCCGCGGCGAGGGCGACGTCGGCCCGCTTGTTGACGATCACCCGCGGTCGCGGGCTCGCCGGCCCGGTCCCGTGCGCGCCGGCGCTCGCATCCCGCGCCGCGACGAGCGCCTTCGCGAGCGTCAGCAGCGCGCCGGCCTCGAGGCTCCGGTCCCGGAGCTGGATCCAGTCGACGCCGGCGTCGAAGAGCCGCGCGGCGAATTCGCGCGGATCGCGCGAGAGCGCCTCCCCGTCGAGGACGGCGCACAGGATCGGTCGCGGGCTAGAAGGCTGCCGTGCCATCCAGGGGGCTCGAGGCCGACGCGTAGAGCCGCTTCGGCATGCGGCCCGCTTCGTAGGCGCCGCGCCCGGCCTCGACGGCCTTGCGCATCGCGATCGCCATCTTGACCGGGTCCTTCGCCTGGGCGATCGCCGTGTTCATCAACAACGCCGTCGCCCCGAGCTCCATCGCGATCGCCGCGTCGCTGGCCGTCCCGACCCCGGCGTCGACGATGACGGGGACCTCGACGGTCTCGAGGATGATGCGGAGGTTCGCGGGATTGCGGATGCCGAGGCCGGAGCCGATCGGGGCGGCGAGCGGCATCACGACCGGGCAGCCCATGCCGGCGAGGCGCTGACACGCGACCGGGTCATCCGTGATGTAGGGCAGCACGATGAAGCCGTCGGCGATCAGACGCTTCGCCGCTTCGAGGGTCGCGGGCACGTCGGGGAAGAGCGTCCGCTCGTCGCCGATCACCTCGAGCTTCACGAGGTCCGTGCCGAGCAGCTCGCGGCCGAGCTGGGCGGTCGTGACGGCGTCGTCGGCGGTGTAGCAGCCGGCGGTGTTCGGGAGGATGGTGAAGCGTTCGGGGGAGATCACGTCGAGCAGGCGCGGCCCCTTGCTCGCGTCGAAGTTCACGCGGCGCAGCGCGACCGTGATCATCTCGGCGCCCGAGGCCTCGGCACAGGCGAGGTTCTGCTCGAAGCTCGCGTACTTGCCCGAGCCGATGATGAGGCGGGAGCGGAACTCGTAGCGCCCGATCGTGAAGGCGACGGGCTCGCGCTCGGACGGGCTCGTGGTGTCTCGTGTCATGCCTAACCTCCTCCGACCGCTTCGAGGATCTCGATCCGGTCGCCTGCGCGGACCGGCGCCTCGCCATGGCGCGAGCGCGGGATCACGCTGCGGTTGATCGAGACGGCGACCCGCTTGCCCTGCATCCCGAGTCGTTCGAGCAGGTCGGCCACGGAGCCGGCTTCCGGCCAGTCGAGCGGAACGCCGTTGACCCGCACCGTCGCGCCGCCCGCTTCTCTGCCCGTTTCTCCTCCGGAATGGCTCCGCGTATCGCTCATCGCGTCCTTTTCCCTCGCGATCCGCGCGAATGGGGCGAACATAACCGACGCCTCGGGGCCCCGCTGCGGAGACGGATCGCGTCGGCATTCGGTAGCCTGTGCACGCCGACGCGGACGATCCGCCGTCGTGCCGGGGAGAGGCGTGATGCGCGAAGTCGCCGAGGAGCGGCCCGCCTGGGCCTGGATCGACCTCGCGGCGCTGCGCCACAACGCGCGGCGCGCGATCGCCTGCGCCGCCGGTCGGAGCGTGATCGCCGTCGTGAAGGCCGACGCGTACGGCCACGGGGCGGAGCCGGTGGCGCGCACCCTCCTGCAGGAGGGCGTCGGTCGCCTCGCCGTCGTCAGCGTCGCCGAGGGCGCGAAGCTCCGCCGCGCGGGCATCATGGCGCCGATCCTGCTCCTCGGCGGGCTGGACGACGGGGCCTCCGCCGAACGGGCCGTGAAATGGGGTCTGACGCCGGTGCTCCACGACCTGCGCGGGCTCGAGCTGGCCCGCCGCTTCGCCCGCCCGGACTCGCCGCTCTCGGTCGAGGTCGAGATCGATACCGGCATGCGCCGCATGGGCCTCGCCCGGGAGGGGGCGGCCGCCTTCCTCGACCGGGTCCGGGCGACGCCGCAGCTCGTGCTCTCCGGGCTCTTCAGTCATCTCGCCTGCGCCGACGCCATCGATCCCGAGCCGTCGCGGGCGCAGTGGGCCCAGCTCAGCGACGTCGTCGACGCGTACGTCGCCCGGGGCGCCGTCCGGCCGAGTGTGCACATGGCGAA
>JBIPOQ010000159.1:0-7727 GCA_044379055.1 Myxococcota bacterium | reverse complement strand
GCGGCGTTCGGGGAGTTCGACGCAGCGCTCGGGTCGGCCGAGGCCCTCGGCGTCGACTCGGGGGCGACGCTGGTCAAGCTCTGCGTGCGGGATCGCCGGGGCGAGCGGCATTTTGCGACCTGGAGCTCGCCCTCGACCGAACGGGTCGGCGAGCTGGTGTCGCGGCTCGCCCCCGATCGGATCGGGATCACCGGCTGCGGCAGCGCCGACATCCTGGCCGACATCGCCCGGCCCGCCGCCAATCCGATCGAGTTCGACGCCTGGGGTCGGGGGGCGAACGAGCTGCTCGCCCTCTCGGGTCTCGCGAGCGAGGCCCCCTACCTGCTCGTCTCGATCGGCACCGGGACCTCGGCGCTGCGCGTCGAGGGGAGCCGGGTCGAGCGCGTCGGCGGGACGGCCCTCGGCGGGGGCACGGCCCTCGGCCTGGGCTACGCCCTCACGAATTGCCGCAGCCACGACGAGCTCTCGGCCCTCGCCGCCCGCGGCAATCGCGGGAACATCGACCTGCTGATCTCGGACATCTACGCGAAGAACGCGATCCCGATCGCCGGCGAGGCGACGGCGGCGTCCTTCGGCAAGCTCGCGCGCTCGCTCGACGCGACCGAGGCCGGCTCTGCCCTGCCCGCTCCGGCCGCCCGGCGCGAGGATCTGGCGGCGGCGATCATGGTGCTCGTCGCGGAGAACATCGCGTTGATCGCCAACGCGAGCGCGAAGCTCGCCGGGGTCGAGCGGATCGTCTACGGCGGCTCGACGCTCCACGACAATCCGCGCATCGTCGAGACGGTGCGGCTCTTTTCGACCGTCATGGGCTTCGAGGCGATCGTGCTGCCGCGCAGCGGCCACGCGGGCGCTCTCGGCGCGATGCTGCTCGCGGCCTGACGACCCGGCGCCGGCGAGCGGACGTCTGCTTCAAACGAAAACGGACGACACACCGCGAGGCATGCCGTCCGTCGTCATCGGATCCGTCGCCGTTCGATTCAGTTCGGATCGCGCAGCGCCGGCTCGGTCGGCTCGTCGTCGCTGCCCTCTTCCGGTCGGGCGAGGTTGCGGACCGCGCGCTGGGTGCGGGCGATCGCGGCGCGCTGGACGCGCAGCTCTTCGGTCTGGGCCGCGACCTGACGTTCGAGGCGGTCGCGGGCGTCGACGAGCTCGTCGATCCGGCCCTCGAGCGCGGCCACGCGGCGCTGCATCTCGCGGAACATCTGGGTCAGCTCGTCGGAACCGGCTCCCATCATCGGCATCGCTCCTCCGAGGCTCTCGTTGACCTGCGCGCGCGAGATCACTTCCATGCCTTCCATCGTCTTCTCCTCGGCGTCGTCGAAGAGCAGCGACTCCGACGGTTTCTTCTCGGGTTTGTCAGCGACCTTTTCGGCGGAGCGAGCCGGGCTCGTGCCGCTGCGGGTCATGCCGGACGCGAGGGATGCACTGCCCCCGGTCAGCTCGGCGAAGGGATTGCTCGACGCGGACGTCGAGGACTCCTCCTCCTCTTCGTCCTCGGTCTCGTCGTCGTCGTCCGAAGCCTCTTCGTCGTCCTCGTCTTCGTCGAGCTCGGCAGCGGCCCGTCGGCGGCGGGCCACGACGAGCCCGCCAAAGGCGGCCACCAGGAGTCCGACGCCGGCGAGCGACCAGGTCACGAGACCCCCGCCCTCGGCGTCCTCCGAATCGGAGGACTTCACCATCATGGGCCGCGCCTTCGCCGGCTCCTCACCCGCGGCGGCGTCCGCCGAAGCGTCCGCGGCGTCGGCGGAGTCCGCGGCGAGCGCCCCGGGCTGCGAGTCCGTCGCGCCGCCGTCGTTCCACTCGTTGGGCGCATCGCTGCCGCCGGCGTCGCCGCTGCCGGCCGCGGCGAGCGCGTCGGCCGGCGGCGTCCCCTGCGCGCTCGGCGCAGGCGCGGGTCTCGGGGTCTTGGCGTTCGGATCCTCCGTCGTCGCGAGGACACGGGTCTTCGGCGAGGACGTCGGCGAGGCCGACGGGCTCGGGGTCGCGGCGGGCGTCGGCGCGGGCTTCGTCGCCGGGGCGGCGTTCGCGATCACGGCGGTCGGCTTCGGCGCGGGCGGTGCGGCAGGCGTCGGGGTTGCGGACGGTGTCGGCTTCGGAGGGGACGACGGCGTCGCGGCGGCCGTCTTCGTCGCCGCCGGCGTCCGCGCCGATTGGGCGGCGACCGTCGTCGCGTCCTTCTCGGCGATCACGTCGAGCACGATGCGCGGCGGGCTCGCGAGAATCATCTCCTTGAGTCGCAGGCCTCCGCGCGCGAGGCGGATGCGCGCGATGGACCGCGTGCCGCTCGGCTCGACGACGACCTGCTCGATGAAGGATTGGCTGGACTGGATGCGCCGCGGGATCGATCCCGCTTCGAGGGAGATGATGAGCTCGGCTTCTTTCGCGCTCGGGTCGCTTCGCTCGATGCGGTAGCCCGCGGAGCGGTCGAGCTCGAAGACGACGCGGGTGAAGTCGGGATGTCGGCCGACGCGGACCTCGACGACCTCGGCAGCCCTGGCGGTCTCGGCGGCCAGGAAGGTCGGCAAGACGCCGGCGAGCAGTCCGATCAGGACCAGCCCGAACCGGACCCCGCCTCCGTCCCCCGAGCCCCACCGCCCGGGCGCGCGCCCGGACCGCAAGCGTTCGGTCGGTTGGTTCGTCATCGTGCTCGGCACCTCCCTGTGGACCCCGCGGTGATGGCCCGGCCTCACGTCGAATTCCATCTCGCTCGGCGCGCGTGCCCGATCAGTTGCACGGGCGCTGCGTCCCTCTTCGGGCAGCGTCCGAGACCACTTGACGAATTCCGCCGCCGGCCATTCCGCCGTCCTGCGCCGACCCGGTCCAGGCCCCCGAAGCCCCTCGCGCGCCTCCGGTCGCCCGCCTGAACGAGCGGGACCGGCGGCTCAAGAAATCGCAAGAAGACGCCCAAGTACCCGAATTGCCTCAGCGATGCGCGGACCGTACCACGAGACCAGAGTGCCGTCGATCAGATGGATGCGATCGTGCACAGCCGCCGGACAATCCAGTCCGGCGAACTCGCCCCGGTCGACCTCGCCGAAGGCATAGGGCTCGCTCGGCAACAGGATCACCTCCGGCGCCGCGCGCTCGATGTCCGAGAGCCCGACGATGGGATACCGCCGCTCGCTCCCGCTGCGATTCCCATCACGCCTCGCCGACTCGCCCCCGGCCCCGCCGCCCGCGTCGTCCGGGCCGCCCGTGCCCCTCGCGCCGTTTGCGAACGCGTTCTCTCCACCGCAAAGCTCAATCAAATCATGGATGTACGTGTCCGCCCCGACCGTCATCCAGGGATCCCGCCAGATCGCGCAGAAGACCCTCGGCCGGCGTCGACCAGCACGCTCTGCTGCGGTCCGAGCCGACTCCGCGGCCTCGAGAGCCGCCAGGACGGGGTCGACGACCCGCGCGCGCGCCTCCGGCGAGGCCCCGAGCTCGGCGAGCTCGCAGAGGAGCTCGGCGCCCGCGCGGACGCTGCGGGGATAGGTGACCCAGACGGCGACGCCGCGTTCGGCGAGGCGGCCGACGACGCGCGCCGTGTTCTCCTCCTGATTCGCGATCACGAGGTCGGGCGCGAGCGCGAGGATCGCCTCGACGTCGGCGTCCTTCGTGCCCCCGATCCGCGCGAGCCCCTCGAAGGCACCCGGCGGCTCGACGCAGTAGGCGGTGACCCCCACCAGTCGATCTCCGAGGCCGAGGACGACGAGCGCCTCGGAGAGGCTCGGCACGAGGCTCACGATCCGCTGGAAAGGGCGTGCCGGGAGCTCGGATCGATGGCGGACGAGGTTCGTCGGGACGATGCCCTTCTCCATCTCCATCATCGCGCGAACGTATCACGCGCCCGACGCCGCCTGCCGATCTGCTGGCGCGCGTTCCACAGGCCGGCGGACCCGCGGCACGAAGCGCGGCGAGAGGCGCTCGGTCCAGCGGTGATCGCAGCGACGACACCAGCCGAGGCGAAAGCCCCCGCCCTCGAAGACCTCGTCCTCCAGGATCTCGTCTCCGCCGCACACCGCGCACGCGCAGCTCGCCCGCGCGCCGCGCCGCCGCTCGACCTCTCGCGGTCCCCGCGCGAGCACGCGCTCGACCCGGGCCCGCTCCGCCGCCTGCCGCTCCCGCAGCCGCGCCCGGTCCCGCGCGCTCGAAAGTCCCCCCGCTCGCATCGCCATCCCGTCCATACCGCCCATGCCCGGCCTCGCCTTCTCGCCGGCTCGACACGCCGGCGCATTCCGGAGCATCGCGGGCGCCCATGACGAATCCGGTCACACGACGGGAAGAAGGCGAAAAAAGGGGCTCGACCGCGGGGCGGGCCCGCGCGCTAGGCGTCGCGCAGCTCGCGCTTCAGGATCTTCCCCGTCGGCCCCTTCGGCAGGGAATCCCGGAACTCGACGATGCGCGGGTATTTGTAGGCGGCGAGCCGGTCCTTGCAGAAGGTCTGGAGCTCCTCGGCGGTCAGCTTCGCGTCGGGCTTCAAGGCGACGACGGCCTTGACCTCCTCGCCGTGGCTCTCGTGGGGCACGCCGATCACCGCCGCCTCGACGACCGCCTCGTGCTGGTAGAGCACCTCCTCGACCTCGCGCGGATAGACGTTGAAGCCGCCGCGCAGGATCATGTCCTTCTTGCGGTCGACGATCCAATAACATCCGTCGGCGTCGCGGTGGCCGATGTCGCCGGAGTGGAACCAGCCGCCGCGCAGCGCCTCCTTGTTGGCGTCGGGGCGGCCGAGGTAGCCCTTCATGATGTTGTGGCCGCGGATGCAGATCTCGCCGTTCTCGCCGTCGGGCAGCGGCTGATCCGCGTCGTCGAGGATGCACATCTCGACGCCCCAGCACGGATACCCGATCGAGCCCGGCTTGCGCGGCTTCGAGAGCACGTTGAAGCTCGCGATCGGCGAGGTTTCCGAGAGGCCGAAGCCCTCGAGGACCTGGACGTTGAACTTCTCCTCGAAGGCGTAGAGCACCTCGACCGGCATCGGCGCGCCGCCGGTCAGGCAGCCGCGCAGGCTCGAGACGTCGTAGGCGCGGTCGCCGCGGTGGTGCAGCAGCGCGAAGTACATCGTCGGGACGCCGGCGAAGAGCGTGAGGCGATCGCGCTCGATCAGCTGGAAGGCCTGCTCCGCGTCGAAGCGCGGCAGCAGCGTGTAGCTCCCGCCGAGGGCGATCATCCCGTTCTGGATCACCGTCTGCCCGAACGAATGGAAGAGCGGCAGCGTCGCGAGGGCGCGGTGGGCGGCGTCGGTCGGCGGCAGGAGGCGGGGGACGACAAGGGCGCAGTTGAGCAGGAGGTTCGAGTGGGTCAGCTCGGCGCCCTTCGGCTTGCCGGTCGTGCCCGAGGTGTAGAGGATGACCGCCGTGTCCTGCGGCGAGGTCGGATGGGGCTGCTCGATCGGCTCGGCGGCGGCGAACTCGCCGAGGGTATCGGGGGCGTCCTCGCTCGTCGCGACGACGACGGAGACGGCGAGCGGCGCTGCGCCGGCGCGGCCGACCTCCTCGAAGAGCGGATGCACGATCAGCATGCGCGCTTCGGCGTCCTGCAGGAAGTAGGTGACCTCGGGCGGCGCGGCGAGCACGTTGATCGGGACGACGACGGCGCCGGCGTACAGGATCCCGAAGTAGGCGATCGTGAACTCGGGGACGTTCGGAACGAGCAGCGCCACCTTGTCGCCGGGGCCGATTCCGCGCTCGCGCAGACGGGTCGCGACGCCACGGACTGCGCGCTCGAGCTCGCCGTAGGAGATCGACCGGTCGCCCGCCCGCATGACGACGGCGTCGGGCGTCTCGAAGGCGCTCGTTCGCAGGATCGATCCCAGATTCAGATGCATCGAAGTCTCCTCGGCACTGCCGCTCCCGGATTCCCCAATCTACTGGCGCTCCTGCCAACAAGCGACTGGGTTATTCTCGGCTCGCCGCCCGCGTCGGGCTCGCCGGAGAATCGCTTCTGACCGCCCCGCCGCCCGAGATCGCACCGCCTTCGGGTCGCATGCGCGGAGGGCTGCTCGCCGGCGCCGTCCTCGGTCTCGCGCTGTCGGCATGGGGGCTGCTCGAGGATCGTGTCCCGCGTCACGCTCTGACGGAGGACACCGCGGCGATCGTCGGGTCCCGCGCGATCCGACGGGTCGACTACGAGCGGATGCTCGCCGGCGTGGAGCGGGATCGCCGGGGTCCGATCGACGACGGGACGCGCCGGCGGGTGCTCGAGCGGATGATCGACGAAGAGCTGCTGGTCCAGCAGGCCCTCGCCCTCGGCCTCGCGCACGCCGATCGCCGCGTCCGCGGCGAGCTCGTCTCGAGCCTCGTCGACTCGGTCGTCGCGGAGGCCGATGCCGAGCCGCCGAGCCCGGCGGAGATCGAGCGCCACTACGCGGAGAACGCCGGCTTCTTCGCGCGCCCGGGTCATCTGCGCGTCGAGACCCTCTTCTTCTCGACGCGGGATCGGGCGGAGTCGGCCCGGGCGCGGCTCGTCGGCGGTGAGGGCCGGGACGCGGTCGCGGCGGCCTCGGCAGACCGGGCGGTCGTCGAGGTGCCCGAGGTCCTCCTGCCGCGCACGAAGCTCCGGGACTATCTCGGGCCCGCGCTGGTCGAGGCGATCGACGCCCTCGAGACCGGGATCTGGAGCGAGCCCCTCGCGACGACCGACGGTTTCCGGCTCGTGCGCGTCGTCGAGCGCGAGGCCTCGAGCGCCCCTCCGCTCGCAGAGATCGAGGCCCTGGTTCGCCAGGATCTCGTCCGCCGACGCGGCGACGACGCGCTCCGCCGCTACCTCGAGGGCCTGCGGGAAGCCACCGAGGTCGCGCGCAACGCGTCGCTCTTCGCGCCTAACGCTTCGAGGTGAGCATCGACTGCAGCAGCGTCGCCAGCGTCTCGATCAGCTGCTCGCGGGTTCCCGCCAGCTCTTCGATCGAGACGTGGTACATCGAGAGCCGCTCGAGGACGCTCGCCAGGGCCGCCGCGGCCATCATCGGATGGAGCCGTCCGCCCTGCCATTCGCCGTCGTCGGCCTCGCCGGAGGCCTCGACCGGGCCCGCGTTCGCCCGGCGCTGCGAGGCCTCGATGATCTCGGCGAAGGCGTGGACCAGGGGCATCATCGTGCTCATGCGCAGCTCGCGGAAGGCGACGTCGCCCTCGTCGCAGGCGTTGTTGCGCACGCGCAGGATCGGCGCATAACGATCCCAGTGGCTGATGACGACGTGGGCGAGCTTGCGGCCGCGCTCGTGTCCCTGGCGACCGGTCCAGTCGCCCTGGACCAGCTCGACGATCTCGGGCGTGAACTCCGAGACGTGGCTCGCGAGGTGGAGGACGACGTCCTCGACGTCCTTGAAGTACTGATAGAAGGTCGCGGGCGACGACCCGATCCGCCGCGCGATGTCGATCACGCGCAGCTCGCGCATCGGCTTCTCGCCGAGCAGCACGACCGTCGCGTCGAGGATCCGCACCCGCGTGTTCTGGGCGCGGGGTCCGAGCGGTCGGCCGCCCTGATCGCAGAGCGCGACGCCCTGCTGCTCGGGGAACGACATGGGGGGAAGCTTCGCCTGGATCGAACGGGGCACGAGGAGGGCCGCGGGCATGATCCTTCTCCTTGTTCTCTCTTCTCTCTTCTCTTCACGTCCTCATTCTCTTCACGTCCTCATGAAGGTCTTCATGAAAGCCGTGACGGGACGCCTTGAAATCCTCCGCGGCAGGCCGGCTCGGAGGAGGGCCACCCATTGTTGGGCGCCCCGGACGGACTTCAAGTCACGG
>JBIPOQ010000158.1:0-7763 GCA_044379055.1 Myxococcota bacterium | reverse complement strand
CCCCGTCGAGATGGACCCGGTAGCGCCAGGAGCCGATCGCGAAGACCTTGAGCCGGTAGCTCTCGCCGCCGAACGACAGATCGATCTGCTGGCCTTCCGAGGCGGGCAGTCGGATGCCGATGCCCTGACCGCCGAAGACGCCGGTGCGAAGCGTCGCGCGCGTGCGCTGGTAGGAGAGGATCGCCGCGCCGACGAGGGCATCGCGCGTGAGCTCGGGGTGGCTCAGGGCGAGACTCGGCCGTTCGGCGCTGAAGCGATCGAGCCAGCGCGTGTCGACGCCGCCCGCCTGGAAGTCGGCGGCGGCGAGGATGTCGAGCAGGTAGCCCTTGTTGGTCGCGCCGCCTTCGACGACGAGCTCGAAGTCGCGCAGCGCGCAGGCGAGACGGGCGATCGATTCCTTCCGGTCTTCGCCGACGGTGATGACCTTCGCGATCAGCGAGTCGAAGTCGGAGGAGATGACGGTGCCCGTCGTGACGCCCGAATCGACGCGGGTATGCGGGCCGAGGGCGGGCTCGAAGAGCGCGATGCGGCCCGGCGAAGGCAGGAAGCCCTCGTCCGGATCCTCGGCGCAGACACGCGCTTCGAGGGCGACGCCGCGGCGCTTGCGCTCGATGCCCTCGATCGACTCGCCGCGGGCGATGCGGATCTGGATCTCGACGAGGTCGATGCCGGCGATCAGCTCGGTCAGCCCGTGCTCGACCTGCAGGCGCGGATTCACCTCGAGGAAGAAGAAGTCCTCGCCCTTCAGCAGGAACTCGACGGTGCCGACGCCGCAGTAGCCGACGTGGCGGACGAGGCTCGTCGCGGCGTTCTCGAGGCGCTCGAGGAGGGCGTCCGAGAGGCCCGGCGGCGGGGCCTCCTCGACGACCTTCTGGTGGCGGCGCTGGACCGAGCAGTCGCGGCAGCCGAAGGCGCGGGCATGGCCGTGCTGGTCGGCGGCGACCTGGACCTCGATGTGGCGTCCGCCGCGGACCATCGCCTCGACGAAGAGCGCGCCGTTGCCGAAGGCCGCAGTCGCCTCGGCGGTGGCCGAGCGGAAGGCTTCCGCGAGGGCTTCGGGCTTCTCGACGATCCGAATGCCGCGGCCGCCGCCGCCGGCGGTCGCCTTGAGCACGACCGGGAAACCGATGCGCTGCGCATGCTCGAGAGCCTCGTGCTCGTCGGCGAGGGGGCCTCCGCTCCAGGCCGAGACCGGCACGCCGGCCTTCTCCGCGAAGAGCTTCGACTGGATCTTGTCGCCGAGGGAGCGCATCGCTTCGGGACTCGGGCCCAGGAAGAGAATGCCTTCGGAGCGCAGTCGCTCGACGAAGGCGGCGTCTTCCGCGACGAAGCCCCAGCCCGGCCAGACCGCATCCGCGCGCGCTTCCTTGAGAGCGGCGATCACGCCGTCGTGGTCGAGATAGGCGGCGACGGCGCCTCGCGGCGACGGCATCAGGATCGCGAGATCGGCCTGACGCACGAAGGGCGTGTTGCTGTCGGGGGCCGTGAAGAGGGCGATCACCTCGAGGCCGCCGCCCTCGCGCTCGCGCAGGCTCTTGGCCGTCCGCAGACAGCGCACCGCCGCCTCGCCGCGATTCACGATCGCGAGTCGCTCGATGCGCCGCGTCCCGGCCGGTCTGTTCGTCTCGCTCACGTTCGTCATCCCGCCATCCATGCTGTGTCCGCAAAGCCGAGCGGGTACCCCACGAACCCGCTCGATTGCACGACTTCCTGTCCGCGGCCGCCGGCCGCGCCGTCTTCGTCGCCCTCGCTCCGATCCGCCCGGAGCGCGATCCGGCTCCGCCCGCGCGGCGCCATCGCGTACGCGACGAAACGACCGTGATGGGAGAGCGAGAGCGCGAGCGCGGTCGGTCGACCGTCGAGCTCGAGGAACGGAATGCGACCGCGGCGTCCGATCGAGAGTCGTCCGGTCTCGACCCCGAGCTCCCGGGCGATCTCGCGCACGGCGAGTCGCCGGACCGCGAGCCCGGGCTCCTCGTTGCGATCGGAGACGGATTCGACGGCCATCGCGACCCCCTCCCAATCCGCTCCGGCCGGGCGCGCCACGACGTGGACGCTGTCCCGCGTCTCGAAGCTGCGCAGCTCGGCCGTCATCGGGAGGCCGCCTGGTCCCGCGAGGACCTCGAGGCGACCGCGGCGTTCGCCGCTCGAAGCACTCCGCGGCTCGAAGCGGGCGACGAGCCGCGCCGGCGAGAAGACGAAGCGCGGATCGATCTGCCGGGCCAGCTTGTAGGCGGCCTCCTTGGCGCCCCAATGGGCCCAGCGGCGCGCCTGCGGATCCGGGTCCGCGGCGATCGCTCGCCGCTCCTCGTCGGAGAAGACGCGCGCATCGAAGCGGCGGCGGAAGGTCTCGGGCCGGGCGTCGACGTCTTCGAGGTCGACGACGTCATTTCCGAGCATCGAAGTGTTCCTCTTCCATCCGCATCAGCTGGCGCACGATCTGCTGCGCGAGATCCCGCGAGCGCCGCACGCCCCGGGCATCGCTCTTCGGCTCGATGCAGGCGATCGAGACGTCGAGGGTGTCGCCGGGCTCGGGCCAGTCGCCCCAGGTCGTCTGCTTGCGGCCGCGTTGATAGACACAGAGCACGCGACAGCCGGGCACCGCCCCGACGATCCGTCCGACTCCCCAGGCCGCGGCATTCTCTTCGACGCGCCCGGTCCGGCTGCGGCCGGCCTCGGGAAAGATGCAGGCCGTCTCGCCCCGGGCGACCAGATATTTGACCCGCTCGAGCACTTCGCCCACGTCTTCCCGCGCGCCACCGCGCGTGATCGGAATGCATTTCGCGACGAAGATCAGGAAGCGCTGGAGCCGCGTGCGACCGAAGTTCTTGCGCTCGGGGGTATTCCAGGGCAGCTCGTCCGGATGCAGGAGCCAGTAGAGGCCGGAGCCCAGCGCCCACGCGATCAGGAACGAGTCCACCATCGTCAGGTGGTTCGCGCAGACGAGCAGCGGCCCCTTCGACTCCCGCCGGATCCGTCGATAGGCCGCGCGAACGCGCTGCACGTCGGCAATCCGGTACCGGAAGTAGAAGCGCAGCACCAGCACGGAGATTCCGACCCAGATCGGACCCGCGACCATGCTGACGAGCCGTTGGCGCGCGTGGCGGCGCACCATGCCGGGATCCGTCCGCTCTGCGTTCCGGATCACGGTCCCTCGGTCCGGCTGCGAATCCTCACTGCTCGCGACGTCCTGCCCCACTGGAGTACTCCATGGGATGCCCGACTCGAGACCGAATTCCCGGCCTAGAGCTTGCCCGCGATCAGATTCACCGCGTCACCCACGGTGTTGACCTGGTCGACGTCCTCGTCGGCGATCTCGATGTCGAAGTCGTCCTCGAAGGCGATCACGACGTCGACGAGTCGCGCCGAGTTGACCTTGAGGTCCTCGAGGATGTTCGTCTCCATCGACACCTTCGCCAGCGCCGCCTCGTCCTTCACCCAGGGCGTGAGAATCTTCACGACGCGATCCATCACTTCCGCTCGGTCCATCCGCTCTGCTCCTCTCCTGTAATTCGATCCCGGGGCCGACCTCTCCGAAGCCAGCGCATTCCCCCGAGGCTACGCCCGATAGCGCCGGAAAACCAGACACGCGTTGACGTCCCCGAAGCCGAACCCGGCCTTGACCAGCACGTCGAGATCGGGCATCTCGCGCATCTCGTGGGGGATCGACGCCGCGTGCTTCTGGATCTCCGGATGCACGTCCTCGCAATTGATCGAGGGATGGACGAAGCCGCGGGACACCATCAGCACCGAGGCGACCGATTCGATGCCGCCTGCGGCACCGAGGGCGTGTCCGATCATGCTCTTCGTCGCCGTGATGGGCGGCAGCGTCCCGGGCCGGCGACGAAGCGCCTTTTCCCAGGAGTCGACCTCCTTCGGGTCGGCACCGGTCGCGGTCAGGTGGCCGTTGATGGCGTCGACCTGCTCCGGTGCGACCTGCGCGTCGGCCAGGGCGCCGGCGATGCAGCGCTGGACGCTGGTCGGGTTGGGCGCGGTCATGCTGCCCCCCATGCGGTGTCCGCCGCAGTTGACCATGCCGCCGACGAGCTCGGCGTGGATGCGGGCGCCCCGGGCCAGCGCGCTCTCGAGGCTCTCGAGCAGCACGACGCCGGCGCCTGCCCCCGGGATGAAGCCCCCCGCCGAGGCGGACATCGGACGCGAGGCCTTCTCGGGCTCGTCGTTCGAGCCGCGGTTCAGGACGCGCATCGCGTCGAAGCCGGCCCAGATGTAGTGGCTAGCCGCCTCGGCGCCGCCGCAGAGCATGCGCTCGGCGAGGCCGGCGCGGATGCGCTCGAGGCCCATGACGAGGGCCTCGCTGCCGGTGCTGCAGGCGCTCGAGTTGGTCGTGACCTGGTTGCCCAGGGCGAGCTGGCCCGAGATGCGCGCGGAGATGCCGCTCGCCATGACCTGCTCGACCGAGGTCGAGCCCATGCGGCGGACCTTCCCGGCGTTGGTGAACGGCACGACCTTCTCGGCGATCGTGTCCATGCCGCCGATGCCGGTGCCGAGGATCGCGCCGGCGTCCCAGTCGACGACGTCGGAGTCGCGGGCGGGGCGCGTGAGCCCGGCGTCCTGCCAGGCCTCGAGGGCGGCGAGGCTCGCATAGCGATGATTCATGTTCATCGCGAGCAGCTCCTCTTCGGAGAAGCTCGCCTTGCACAGCTCGTCGACGCCGGTCGGTGTCCCCGCGACGGTGCACGCGAACTGGGCGTCGATCATCGACTGCTGGGTCTTGAGGCCCGAGCGGCCCTTGCGCAGGGCCATCTCGAATTCGGCGACGCCATTCCCGTTCGGCGCGATGACGCCGAGGCCCGTGATCACGACCCGTCGTCGCGCGTTCGATCCGCTCATCGCGGTACTCCCATGCCTGACAGCTCTCCGGAACAGACGAGCGTTCCGTCGTCGAGCTTCATCTCGAAGGATGCCCGGAGCTTCTTTCTCCGGAAGAACTTGATGCGGCCGGTCGTCGTCACGCGATCGCCCGGCTTGACCGTGCCCGAGAAGTCGACGGCGCAGTCGGTGAAGATCGTCAGGATCTTCTCGAGCTCGGCGCGCGAGGTCTCGAGGGTATAGAGGTAGATGCCGAAGGCGACGACGGCGGCCTGGGCAGCGGTCTCGACGAGAATGACGCCCGGGGTGATCGGATTGCCGGGAAAGTGGCCCCGGTAGAAATCCGACGTCGGAGGGAACGTGTAGCGCGCGACGATGTGCTCGCCGTCGAGCTCGACGATCTCGTCGATGAAGCGGAACGGCGCCTGCTGGGGCACCGCCGCGAGCACCTCCTGCTTCGACAGCGTCTCACCCACCGTACATGCCTCCGTTGACATGCAGGACGCTCCCCTGGATGTAGCTGCCGCGGGTCGCGAGGAAGGCGACGACGTCGGCGACCTCGTCGGCCGATCCCATGCGAGAGAGCGGGATCTTGCCGAGGATCGCCTGCTTGATCTCCGCCGGGAGCTCGTCGGTCATCTCCGTGTCGATGAAGCCCGGGGCGACGGCGTTGACGAGGATCTCGCGGCCGGTCAGCTCCTGCGCCAGCGACTTCGTGAACGCGTCGAGACCGGCCTTCACCATCGTGTACGGGATCTGGCCGGCGTTGCCCGTATGGCCGACGACGCTCGAGATGTTGATGATGCGGCCCGTGCCCTTGCGCAGCATGAAGCGGCGCAGCACGAGCTTCGTCAGGTACCAGGTCCCGCGCGCGACGGAGGCGACCGCGTCGTACTGCTCGAGGTTCATCGCGAGCATCGGCGCGTTGACGTTGTAGCCCGCGTTGTTGACGAGCACGTCGACGCGACCCGCCGCGTCCTTCAGCTCGGCGACGAGCCCGTCGAGGCTCGCCGGATCCATCAGGTCGGCCTTCACGAGGAAGGCCCCGCCCGCGGTCGACGACAGCTCGTCGGCCAGCTTCTTCGCCTTCTCCTCGCTCGATCGGTAGTGGATCCCGACGCGGAAGCCCTCGGTCGCGAGCCGCCGACAGCAGGCCGCGCCGATCCCCGTCCCGCCGCCCGTCACGAGGGCCACCGGCTTGTCGTTCGTCTCGCTCATCGCTCCATCCTCCCGCCCCGGGCGTTCGCCGACTCGTAGGGGTAGTCCGGGTAGTCGATGTCGCGGAACAGCCCGACGCGGGCCCCCTTCACGGTGTAGATCTCCTGGTCGTCGATCAGGACCCGCGCGTCGCCGATCACCATCGAGGCGCCGGCGTTCTTCAGCTCGGTATACCGCTTGATGTCGACCTCGTAGCGCATGACCTTGTCGTGGGGCCGGATCTGGCCGAAGAACTCGACCTCGCCGCAGCCGAGCGCGCGGCCGGCGCCGACGCCGCCGCGCCAGTTGCAGTAGAAGCCCAGCAGCTGCCAGACGCCGTCGAGGCCGAGGCAGCCGGGCTGGACCGGATCACTGATGAAATGGCAGTGGAAGAACCAGTCGTCGACGCGCACGTCGCGGGCGGCGCTGATCTTGCCGCGGCTCTTGTCGCCGCTGATGTGGTCGATGCGGTCGACCATCAGCATGGGCGGCACGGGCAGCCGCGCCTTGAAGCCCTCCGGCGCGTCCTTCACGAGGCGGCCATAGGCGAAGGCGAGCAGATCCTGCTGGCTGAACGAGTCGCGACGCGTGAACTCGGCGTGGGTCAACATGGCCTAATCCGTCTCTCCGAAGCGCATGAGGTAGCTGCCCCAGGAGAGGCCCGAGCCGACGCCGACGACGCAGATGTCGTCCTTCGGCGTCCACTTGTCCCAGAGCTGGGAGATGACGCTGCCGGAGCTGGCGCCCGCCGTGTTCCCGAAGAACTCGCAGTTGGAATGATGGCGATCTTCGGGCACGTCGCAGCGTTTGCAGACGCTCTCGAGCATGCGGCGATTCGCCTGATGGCCGACGAAATGGAAGTCGCGGCCCGCGGTCTCGTACGCGTCGCGGGTCTCGATCAGGAGGTCCGAGGTCTTGCGGATCGCGAAGGTCTGGACCGTGCGGCCTTCCTGATGGAAGTGGCCGAGGCGCGGGACGACGACCTTCGTGTGGCCCGCCGGATCGCTCATCATGCGCTGGCCGATCAGCCGGGCGCGACCGTTCCGGCGCGGCGAGAAGACGGCGGCGAGGGCGCCGTCGCCCCAGAGCACCGCCGACGAGCGGTCGTTGTAGTTGACCGTGCCCGTCATCGGCTCCGCCGTCACGAGCAGCACGTGGTCCGGCAGCTTCGCCGGATCCATCAGCGAGAGCACGTAGACCCCGGCGATGAAGCTCGTACAGGCCGAGTTGACGTCGAGGGCCGGCGCCTCGATCCCGAGCGCCGCGCCGATGTTGCAGGCCTCCGCGGGGGAAGCCGTGTTCGGGGCGCAGCCGCCGCCGACGAGCAGGCCGACGTCCGCAGGCTCGAGACCGGCGCGCGCGAGCGCCATGCGCGCGGCCCGCGCGCCCATCTCGGCGTTCGAGATCTCCGCGGCCTCGATCGCGGCGCGCGGATCGAGGTTGCGGGTCGTCCGGATGTAGTCGAGGGGCAGCGCGGTGCGGCGCGAGCGGATGCCCGTGCGCTCCATGATCCACTCGTCATTGGTGCCAATGTCGAGGTCTTCGAGGAACTGATTGGTGATTTCGTTCTCGGGATGGAAATGACCCAGCCCAAGCAGATTCATGGTCACGTGCTCGTCCTCGCGCCTGCGACTCGCGGCTCGCCTTCCGGATCGAAGACCGGTCCGACTATTTCGTCGACCCCGAAATGTGCTCGCCCCCGTCGACGCGGATGACTTCCCCGTTGATCCACGACG
>JBIPOQ010000157.1:0-7787 GCA_044379055.1 Myxococcota bacterium | reverse complement strand
GTCGAGCTCCGCGGCACGCAGGGCGAGGTCGGTCGCCTCGCCGGGCGCGAGGGCCGCCGCGGCGGCGAGCCGCCCGCGAATGCGCTGGCGCTCGAAATAGAGCTGGTGGATCTCGTCGGCGACGTCGTCGCGCAGGCTCGTCACCTGCCGGAGCTCGCGGACGAGATCGACCGAGTCGTCGGGATAGGCGAGGCCCCCGAGATCCCAGTCGAAGACGATCGCCGCGCCGTACTGACGACCCGCGCCGCGGTCGACGTCGATCAGATCGCGGGTATCGCCCGAGACGAAGGCCTGGTCTCGACTCCGCCCGCGATCCCGGTCGGCATCGAAGCCCCCGCGCAGCTCGAGCTCGGGCCAGTAGGCGCGCCGGCGGAGCCCCGTCCAGAGCGACTCGGCCCGCTCGACCGAGAGGCCCACGCGCGCGAGCGCGCGCTGCCGGATCTCCGCGACCGGCGGGTCGGCGGGCAGCCGGATCGGCTCGGACGCGGCGGCGGCGGCGGGCGGGGCGGGCGGCGAGTCGATCGGTCGGATTGCGACGACCTCGTCCGAGCCCGGATCGCCGCTCGCACCGACGAGCGCGAGCAGGCTCGACCGGCAGAGCGCCATCGCCTGCGCGGCCTCGGGCAGGCCGATCGCGTCGACGACGTCGACACAGGCTCGCGAACCGGCGGGATTGCCCGTCCGCTCGAACGTCTCGTCGACCGCTCCCGCCCCGAGCAGGCCCCGATCGGTCACGAGCCAGACCCGGCCGCCGCCCCCCGGCACGAGGCGTCGGATCGCGGCCCCCGGCGGCAGGACCGGCCGGATCCAGCGCCAGCGTCCGACACCCGGCGCCTCGTACCCGAGCGCCTGCACCGCGATCGCATCCGGGTACACCACCACGAGTCGCTCGCCCGCGCCCTCGAGAACGAGATCGACGGCCCCGGCCTCCACGACCGGCCGCGGGAGCGGCCAGAGCACGCGATCGACGACGCGAAGTCCGGCCGGCGTCTCGAGTCCGCGCGTCCGTACGAGCCCCTCCGCGCCGAAGGTCCAGACCTCCGCCTGCCCCGCGACCTCCGCCGCCTCGCCGTTCGCGTCGCGTCGCGCGGCGGCGCCCCGCAGCGCGACGGCGGCGACCGCCTGGTCGGCGGAGCCCGCGCCGAGCGGTTGGAAGATCTGCCCGGCGCTCGACCAGTAGGCGCCGCTCCCGGTCGCGACGACGAGCGCCCCGCCGTCGACCTCGATCCGCGAGACCCGACTCGAGTCCTCGCCATCGCGCAGGGGACGCCGCTGCGGGCGCGCATCGCCGGTCCAGAAATGGAGCCCCGACTCGGTCCCGATCCAGAGCCGGCCGGCGCGATCGAAGGCGAGATCGTTCACCGGCGGCAGCTGCGCCCGGGACCAGGACCCGCCGCGCAGCCAGGAGACCCCGGCCTCGTCTCCGACCGCGAGCCCGAGGGCGGCGTCGAAGGCGATGGCGCGCAGCGCCTCGCCCCGATTCGGCAGCGCGTCGACGACCCGCCAGCGCGCCGCGGGCGAGCCGGGCTCGAGCGACTCGAGCGGCGCGATCGACCCGCCGGGCCCATCGCCCTCGACCGCGCGCGCCGGATCGGCGGCGCGCGAAGACGTCTCCGCCCCGGCGACGACGAGCGCCAGGACAGCGGCGATCGCCCCCGCCCCGATGGCCTTACCGCTTCGATCGGTCTTCCGCGCATGCCGTCCCGTCATGCGGGCCCCCATCGCAAGCGCCGTGCCGCGCGTGGAGAGGTCTCGCGAGGGCCTCGCGGGCCTCCCTGCGCCCCGGACCGCGGCGGACGTGAACGCCGGGGCCCGACGCGACGGTGGACACGCGTCCGCGGGCGAGTCGGCACGCGCCCGCGGCGGTGCGGGCCCGGACGTCGGCCGGCCCGCTTCGGGTTGACGGGGCACCGGCGCTCGCGAAGAATCGCCCGCGATGTCGAGCCCCCTCCCCCCGTCTTCGGCCCCGGCCCCGAGCGCACGCCTGCCGGCCGTGCGCCGCGCCGCCATCCTGCTCGCGGGCCTCGCCGGCGGACTCCTGGCCTGCGCGCGTCCGGAGCCCGTCGTGATCTCGGCGGCGGACGTCGACCGGGATCGCATCGCGCGAGCCGAGGTGACGGCCGAGATCGCCGCCGACCACGCCGCCCTCGCCGACCTGATCGCGAGCGATCGCTTCGCCGAGCTCGAGGCGATCTACGCCGATCCGGAGCTGCGGGCGATCGCCCTGCGACTGGTCGAGCGCAACCGCGCCCTGCGGCGCCTCGACGACACGAACGTCCTCGCCCCGGGCGCGCCGTGATCGGAGCCCGGCCTTGAGCGCGCGGGCGCGCGCGGGGGGATCGCGGAATCCGGAGACGAAGTCCGGGGCCGCGCCGCGATCGGTCGTCGTGCTCGCCGGGGGCGTCGGCGCGGCGCGCTTCCTGCGCGGCGTCGTGCAGTGCGTCGCGCCCGAATCGCTGACGGTGATCGTGAACACCGGCGACGATCGCGTCTTCTACGGCGTCCACGTCTCTCCCGACCTCGACATCGTGACCTACACCCTCGCCGGCCGGATCGATCCCGAGCGCGGCTACGGACTGGCCGGCGATCGCTTCGGACTGATCGAGCGCCTGCGCGCCCTCGGCCACGAGACCTGGTTCCGCCTCGGCGACGCGGACTTCGCGAACGGCCTCCACCGCACGCTCCGCCTCGCCGCCGGCGCCCGCCTCGACGAGATCACCGACGAGCTCCGCCGCGACCACGGCCTCGGCTTCCGCATCCTGCCGATGTCGAACGACCCGTGTCCGACCTTCGTCGAGCTCGAGGGCGGCAGGCGGGTCCACTTCGAGGAGTACCTCGTGCGCGACGGCGCCCCGTCCGACGTGCGCGCGGTCGACCTGTCCGCCGCCGAGCGGGCGAGCGCCGCGCCGGGCGTCGCCCTCGCGATCGCCGGCGCCGACCTGATCCTCGTCGCGCCGTCGAACCCGATCGTGTCGATCGGGCCGATCCGCGCGGTGCCCGAAATCCGCCGAGCGCTCGACACCGCGACGTGTCCCATCGTCGCCGTGTCGCCCATCGTCGGCGGTCTGCCGATCAAGGGCCCCGCCCATACCCTCATGCGCGCCTGCGGCCTCGAGGTCTCGGCCCACGGCGTGGCGTCGCTCTACCGCGACTGGATCGACGGCTTCGTCTTCGACGAAAGGGATGCGGCGTCCCGCGCGGCGATCGAGGCCCTCGGCCTCGAGGTCGAGGTCCTCGATACGCTGATGGTCGACGCGGCCGCCTCGAAACGCGTCGCGCAGGCGGCGATCGGGCTCCTGGACCGGCTGCGATGACGATCGCGTTGATTCCGGTGAAGCGGCTCGAGCAGAGCAAGTCCCGGCTGCTGCCGGAGCTCGCGGACACGGCGCGCCAGGCGCTGACCCTCGCGATGCTCGAGGATCTGATCGACGCCCTCGCGCGCTCGGGATGCATCGAGCGCATCGCCGTCACGACGCCGGATCCGCTCGTCGCGGCCCGGGCCCGCGCCGCGGGGGCCGAGGTCCTGATGCGGCCGGAGCCCGGCTTGAATGCGGCGCTCGAGGACGCGGCGGTGCGACTCGCGCCGGCCGAGGGGGAGGCGCTCGTCGTCGTGCTGGGCGACGTCGCCGGCGCCCTGCCCGAGGATTTCCGGCGCCTCGTATCGGCCGCCGGATCGGGCGGCTCGGGCGCATCGTCCGCCGCCGGGGTCTGGCTCGCGCCGTCCGCCGACGGCGGCACCTCGGCCCTCCTGCTCCGGCCCGCGCGGGCGATCCCGTTCTGCTTCGGACCGGCGAGCGCGGCGCGCCACCGCGAGGCCGCCCGCGCCGCCGGCGTCGCCTATCACGAGCTCGCCCTCGCCTCCCTGGCGATCGACCTCGATCAGCCCGAGGATCTGGCCGCCTTTCTCGCGACCTCGGGCGGCGGGGCACGAACCCGCGCCCTGCTGGGGCCGCTGCGCACGACGAACCCTCCGGAGAGAAGCGCCCCGTGACGATGCGACCCTCGGCCCTGCGACTGCTGCCCCTCCACGGTCTCCCGGAGATCCGGCCCGGGAGCGACCTCGCGGCGTTGATCGCCGCGGCGGCCCGCGCCGAGGGCATCGAGCTCGCGAACCGGATCGTCGTCGTGTGCCAGAAGATCGTGTCGAAGGCCGAGGGGCGGCTCGTCGAGCTCGCCGGCGTCGAGCCGTCGGCCCTCGCGCGGGAGATCGGCGCCGAGCACGGCCGCGATCCGCGCCAGGTCGAGGTCGTGCTGCGCGAGAGCCGCCGCATCGTGCGCCGCGGCCGCGGCGTGCTCATCACCGAGACCGTGCACGGCTTCGTCTGCGCGAACGCCGGCGTCGACCTCTCGAACGCGCCCGGTCCGGACGTCGCAGTCCTGCTGCCCGTCGACCCGGACGCCTCCGCACGGCGGCTCTGCGACGCGCTCTCGACGCCCGCCGGTCGCACGCCCGTCGTCATCAGCGACACCTTCGGCCGCCCCTGGCGCGAGGGCCTCGTCGACGTCGCCCTCGGCTCCGCGGGCCTCGCCCCGATCCGCGACGACCGCGGCACCCTCGACCGCGCCGGCCGCGAGCTCCAGGTCACGCAGCCCGCGACGGCCGATCAGCTCGCGGCGGCGGCCGGGCTCCTGATGTGGAAGAGCGCCGGCGTGCCGGTCGTCGTCGTCGAGGGCTTTCCCTTCGAGGGCGATGGCAGCGTCCGCGAGGCGCTGCTGCGCGATCCGGCGACGGATCTCTTCCGTTAGGTCGGCTCGCGCCGGCTCGGCGCAGCGGGCTCAGCCCGGCTCGCCGCGGGGACCGAAGGCGTGGTCGAGGCAGATGCGCCAGAGATCGGCGAGCCCCGTGCCGGCCTGCGAAGAAGTCGGGATCGGCTTGCCGAAGCCGGGGCCGATCTCGGCCGCGAGGGCGCGAATGCGCTCCTTGCGCTTCATCGGCTTCAGCTTGTCGACCTTCGTCAGCGCGATGCGCCCGGGCACGTTCTGCTCCGCGAGCCAGGCGAGCAGCAGGCTCTCGTCCTCGCTCCAGTCCCGGCGCAGGTCCTGCAGCAGGATCGCGAGCCGCAGCGCCTCGCGCTTCGCGAGATAGTCCTCGACGAGGCGTTGCCAGCCCGCGCGCTCGCGGCGCGAGACCTGGGCGAAGCCGTAGCCCGGCAGGTCGACGAAGGCGAGCGCGCCGGCGTCGGTCTCGAGGCGGAAGAGCACGATCTCGCGGGTCTTGCCCGGCGTGCCGCTGGTGCGCGCGAGCTTCTTGCGACGGGCGAGCGCGTTGAGCAGGCTCGACTTCCCGACGTTCGACCGCCCGAGGAAGGCGATCTCGGGGAGACCGCTCTCGGGCAGCACCTCGACGCGCGGCGCCGAGGCGATCAATTCGGCGGCGAGAATCTTCATCGGCGGGGGGCCTCCGCGGCGGGGTTCGAGGTCGCGAGCCGCGCGAGCACGGGCTCGAGGCGCGCGAGGGCGGTCTCGATCGTCGCGCGGCTGCGCGCATAACAGAAGCGCAGTCGGCCCTCGGCGGCCTCGCCGAAGTCGATGCCGGGGGTCGTGCCGACCTGGGCCTCCTCGAGGAGTCGGAAGGCCAGGGCCCGGGAATCGCTGCCGAAGCGCCGGGCGTCGGCCAGGACGTAGAACGCGCCCTCCGGAGCCCGATCGATGCCGAAGCCGAGACGCCGCAGGCCCGCGACGAGCAGGTCGCGGCGCTCCGCGCAGGCGCTGCGCATCGACTCGGCCATCGCCGCGCCTTCGGCGAGGGCGGCGATGCCGGCGCGCTGGACGAACGACGAGGCCGAGATGAAGAGGTTCTGCTGCAGCGTCTGGAGCCGCCGCATCGCGTTCGCCGGCGCGACGACCCAGCCGAGGCGGAAGCCGGTCATCGCATAGCGTTTCGAGAAGCCGTCGAGGACGTAGGCCTCGTCGCCGACCTCGAGGGCCGAGGTGTTCTTCACGCCGTCGTAGAGCAGCCCGTCGTAGATCTCGTCCGAGACGAGCGGCGGGCCGAGGCCCGAGAGCGCCGCCATCACCGCCCGCGGCTGCACCGCGCCCGTCGGATTCGCCGGCGAGCCGACGACGATGGCCCGGGTCCGCGGCGTGATCGCCGCCCGCACCCGCTCCGGGTCGATCCGCCAGCCGCTCGCCGCGTCGGTCGGCACGAAGACCGGCGTCGCCCCCATGACGCGGACGAAGTTCGGATAGCAGGGGTAGTGCGGCGTGGGGATCACGACCTCGTCCCCGGGCTCGACGAGCGCCGCGAAGACCAGCGTCATCGCACTCGAGGTGCCCTGGGTCACGAGCACCCGCTCGGTCGGGACCGATCGACCGAAGCGTGCCGCGAGGTTCGCGGCGATCGCCTCGCGCAGCGGCCAGAGCCCGCGGCTGTCGGTGTAGCCGGTATCGTCGGCGGCGAGCGCGGCCTGGCAGGCGGCGACGGCGGCGGCCGGCGGCGCGAACTCGGGCTCGCCGACCTCGAGGTGGGCGATTTCGATCCCGCTCCGCTCGAGCGCCTCGGCGCGCTCGAGGATCTCCATGGCGAGGAACGGTGTCAGGGCATCCGTGCGGGCAGCGAAGGTCCGGGGCGAGGGAGACGAGGGAGAAAAGGGGGCCGACATCCGGGGCGGTTAGCCCGAGGCCCCTGCCCCGTCAAGGCAGCGAATGGTCCAAGTCACCGGATTCAAAGCCATTTTCGGGCCCATTCCCTTTGACACCCCCCAGCCCGACGGCTAGAGTCGGCGCGCTTTGCGGGCCCGCCTCCCGAGCGCCCGGCCTGCCCGCACGACGCGTCCCGCACCGCTCACCCCACTCCTCGTGACGGGGATCTCCCGACGAGGAGGATGAGGACCGACCCATCCATGTCGAAGGGTTTTCAGATCGCTCTCGGTGCCCTGATGATCGCCGGCCTGCTCGGCTGGTACGGCTATTCCCAGCTCGGCCGTGAAGACCTCTCGTTCCAGTACTTCCAGAGCCTCGACGAATTCCACCAGAATGCCTCGTCGATGGTCGGCCGCTCGGCCCGGGTCCACGGCTACGTCGCCCTCTCCTCGATCGAACGCGACGTCGCAGGCGGGCGGGTCCGCTTCTCGGTCCAGAATACGCCGCCCCACGGCGGCGGCCCGGTCGGCGAGACGTTGACCGTCGACTACCTGAGCCTCGAGACCCCGGACCTCTTCAAGGACGGGGCGGAGGTCGTCGTCGAGGGCGCCCTCGAGACGCGCGCGGGCGAGACCGTCTTCGTCGCGCGCAACGTGATGGCGAAGTGTCCGTCGAAGTTCCAGGCGCAGACCGCGCCCGCGGACGAAGCGAGCATCGACCTCTAGACCGACGCCCGCCGTCCGGCCTCGCGGCCGGCGCCGGGCAGGCCGGACACGGCCGGAGAGACGCAGCCGATGGCGGACCTGGGACTCTACGCACTGCGCCTCGCGCTCTTCCTCTGCGCGCTCGGGCTGGTCGTCGGCGTGTACGCCGGCGTCACGCGCCGCGACGAGTGGACGCAGGTCGCCGAGCGGGCGCTGCTCGTCGTGTGCGCGGCGACGAGCGTCGCGATGGGGGCCCTCTTCTACGCCCTCGCGACGAACGATTTCTCGCTCGCCTACGTCGCGCAGCATTCGGCGCGCACGATGCCGCTGCACTACCGCCTCGGCGCCTTGTGGGGCGGCCAGGCGGGCTCGCTGCTGCTCTGGGGCTGGATGCTGACGGTCTACGGCGCCGTGGCGGTCCTCGGCAATCGCAGCCAGAACCGCCGGCTGATGCCCTGGGTCTGCGTGTCGCTGTTCGCGAACGCGGGCTTCTTCCTGATC
>JBIPOQ010000002.1:0-25429 GCA_044379055.1 Myxococcota bacterium | reverse complement strand
AGGGTCCCTTCGACGGGACATTCTGCCCCACCGCAGCCCTCTCCCCCGGCCGACGAAGCCGGGGAGACGAAGCCGCCGCCGAGGCGACCGCCGCTCGACGCCCTGGACACCTGTCCGCGAAAAATCGGGGTTTCCGCCGAGTCAGCCCCGGACGGCCGGGCCGATCAGGGGAGAAAGCGCACTTCTCCTGCCTCGGGCCGTGCCATTTCCGCGCTTTCGGCGCCACCCAGATCTGCACGCGCTTTGCGCCCGGAATCCGGGAGCGGGCAGAGCGCGACGAGGGCGGGACCGGAGTCGAGGCTCGAATCGATCGTCGAGCGCTTTTTCGGGCCAACGGATCTGGACAACGGATCGAGACAACGGATCGCGCCAAAGGATGCAGTGGAGGCCATGATGCAGCGGAATCGGATCTCGGGAATGCGTGCGGGCTGGCTCGTCGGCCTCGCCGCGGCGGTCGGCCTGATCGGCGCGTCGACGGCCCAGGCGAACGACGTCACCAACGACATCGATCTCGTCGGGGGAACCAACTTCTTCGGCGCGCTCCACAGCGACGACCTCGACTTCACGGACACGTTCAACTTCACGATCGACGGCGCGGTCAGCGCGAACGTGAGCCTCGTGACGATCGGTGAGGGCGCGAGCAACATCGATTTCCTGAGCGCGGATCTGAACGGCTTCGCGCTGACGCTCAGCCCGAACGGCTTCTTCGAGACGGGCTCCCTCGGCAATACCGATCTGACCGGCCCCCTCGTCCTGACCGTGCGCGGCCGCAGCGGCGCGACGGGCGGGACCTTCGCCTCCTACTCGGGCACGATCAACGTCACCATCATCCCGGAGCCTTCGACCGCGTACCTGATGGGGCTCGGTCTCGTGGGGCTTGCGATCGGTGCCCGGCGCGCACGTGCCTGAGAGCGCAATGATCGAGTTCGATCCGCAGGCGCTCTCCGAGCTGCCCGACCCCTACCCGACCTTCGCTCGGCTGCGCGAGGATCATCCGGTCCACTACAGCCCCGAGCGCGATCTCTGGGTCGTCTCGCGCTACGAGGACGTCCGCCGCGTGCTGCTCGACGCGGAGACCTTCGCTTCGGGCAAGGGCACGGTCCCGACCGGCTTCGTCGCCGTCAAGCCGATGCTGATCACCCAGGACCCGCCCTACCACACGCATCTGCGCAGCGCGGTCCATCTCGCCTTCACGCCGCGGCGCATGGCGAAGCTCGATGCCTTCATCCGCCAGGCGACCCGCGAGCTGCTCGACGCCCTCGACCCGAAGTCCGAGACCGATTTCTTCACGGCGCTGACCGACCCCCTGCCCGTCGCCGTGATCACCGAGCTGCTCGGCATCGGGATCGAGGATCGCAAGACCTTCAATCTCAACGCCGGGGCCGTGATCCACGCCAACAAGGGCACGGGACCGACCGCCGCCGAAGGCATCGAGTGGATCTACCGCTACCTCGAGAACGTGCTGCCCGAGCGCGAAGCGAGCCCGGGCGACGATCTCGTGAGCCGGCTGCTCCATCCCGGGCCCGACGAGCCGAAGCTGACCCACGACGAGGTCGTCGGGTTCTGTGCGCTGCTCCTGATGGCCGGGACCGAGACGACGACCAATGCTCTGGCAAATGCGATCGTCGTGCTGCACGAGCGGCCCGAGATCCGGCAGCGCCTCGCGGATCGGCCCGACGGCCTCCCCCGCGCGATCGAGGAATGCCTCCGCTTCGAGTCGCCCGTCCCGGGCCTCTCGCGGGTCGCGACGCGGGACGTCGAGATCCAGGGTCGGAAGATCCCGGAAGGCGCGCGGGTCCACATGGCCTTCGCCGCCGCCAATCGCGACGAGCGCACGTTTGTCCGCGGCGAATCCTTCGATCCCGAGCGCTCGCCGAACCCGCATCTCGCGTTCAGCCTCGGCATCCATTTCTGCCTCGGCGCCTCGCTCGCGCGGACCGAGCTGCGCATCGCCCTCGAGGAGCTGCTCGCGCGCTTCCCGCGCTACCGGGTCGTCGCGGAACGCGCGGTCCGGCTGCGCTCCGATGCCGCCCGCGGCTACTCGTTCCTGCCGATCGTCGCGGCGCCCTGAACGCGGCGCGCTCACGACTTCTGGCGATCCGGCTCCAACCGCTAGGCGCTAGGCGCACCCGGCACGCCGACCGTCACCGTATCCCGACCCGAGCGCAGGATGCGTCCGGGCCGATCGCCCGTCCGCTTCCCGCCGCGGACCGCATCGACGCCCGCGACGACGACCGCCTCGACCCCGATCGCCTCGGCGTAGAGGCGCGCCGCGCCCCCGGGCAGGTCGGCGCGGCTCTCGACCGGCCCGCGGTCGACGCGATCCGCGTCGAAGACGACGAGGTCCGCGATCATCCCTTCGCGCAGCTCGCCGCGATCCTTGAATCCGTAGAGCCGGGCCGGCACCTGCGCCAGCTGCTGCACCGCCTGCTCGAGCGTCATGATCCCGCGCTCGCGCACGCCCTCGGCGAGGAGCTTCGTCGAGTACGCGAAGGCCGTGCCGATGTCGAGATGGGCCCCCGCATCCGACGCTCCGACGACGACCCGCGGATCGAGCAGGATTTCGCCCCGGGCCTTCCAGCTCGCTTCGTCCGCGCCGACGCGGACCGGCACGAAGAGCGTCCGCAGCCCGTCCGCGAGGGCGATGTCGAGCAGCGCATCGACCGCTCCGAGCCCGCGCTCGCGGGCTACGTCGCCGACGAGGCGCCCGGCGAGCCCGGCATTCGCCGGCTCGAAGGTCCGCGCGATCTCCATTCGCGCGAAGTCGGAGTAGTCGGCGAGCGGCCCCTTCAGCGCTTCGGCGATCGCTCGACCGATCGTCTCGCGCACCGCCGGATCGGCGAGCGCCCGCTTGCGCTCCGCGAGCGGCAGGGTCATCACCTTCCCGAAGCCCGGCAGGCCCCCGAAGTAGAACGGGCTCACGAGGTCGACGAAGAACTCCATCGGATGGGGCACCGAGAGCGGAACGACCCGCGCCCCCCGCGCCGCGGCGCGATCGGAGAGCGCGAGCTGACGGAGATAGTCGTCCGGCCGCTGCGCGTTCACGATCAGGACGTTCCAGTTGATCGGCCGGCCCGCGGCCAGCGACATCTCGATCATGAGCTCGCCCGTCGCGTCGAACTCCGAGAGCGACGGCGCGAACTCGAGCGTCGTCCCCGGATGGGCGCGCACGGTCCGGCAGAGGGCAAAGAGCTCCTCGTCGCTCGCATGGAAGGACGGCACGCGCTCGCCCTCCATGTCCTGATGCACCGGCGTTCGCCCCGACGAGAGGCCGAGCCCGCCCGCCCGCAGGCTCTCGGCGAGCAGCGCCGACAGGGCCTCGATCTGGGCCGGCGTCGCCTTCGCGCCGATCGCCGCATCGCCCATCACGACGCGCCGGATCGCCGAATGTCCGACGAGGAAGCCCGCGTTGATGCCGAGCCCCTGATCGAGATGATCGAGATAGTCGCCGAAGCTCTTCCAGCCCCAGGCGCCGCCGGCCTCGAGGGACTCGAGGGGCATGCCTTCGACCCGCGACAACATCCGCCGCAGGTAGTGGCCCCCGTCGTCGGCGAGGGGCGCGATCGTGAAGCCGCAGTTGCCGCCGACGATCGTCGTCACGCCATGGAAACACGACGGCGTCACCGACTTGTCCCAGAGCAGCTGGGCATCGTAATGCGTATGGAGGTCGATGAAGCCCGGCGCGACGATCGCGCCGTCGGCGTCGAGCGTCTCGCGCGCCGCCTCGGAGATCCGGCCGATCGCCGCGATCCGCCCCTCGCGGATCCCGACGTCCGCCGTCCTCCGCGCCGCTCCCGTTCCATCGATCACGACGCCGCCCCGGATCAATCGGTCGAGCATGTGGCCTCCGTTTCGCCTCCCATGTTCCGGCGTGCGTCCGCCCCGCGCAAGTCAGGGCTCGGGGGGCCCGGTATGGATCGCGAGCGGCCAGGGATCGCTCCCGCCGAAGACCGAACCGGTGACGATCCAGGCGAGGATCACCGCGACGGAGAAGACGAAGGTCCTCGGGCGACCACTCTGGCGCGCGGCGAGCTTGTCGAGGCGGGAATACCAGGCGGTCTGACGCCTGCGCGAGGGCTCCTTTTCGACTAACGAGCCCGACCACGGGAGCTCAGAGCGCGGCGAGAAAGGCGAGGAGCGCGCGGCGCTCGCCCGGAGCGAGGGAGAACGGGACGAGGCGCTCGGCGCCCTTCCCCCCGCCCCGCGCGTAGAAGTCGACGACGGCATCGAGGGTCTCGAGGCTGCCGTCGTGCATGTAGGGGGCGGTGCGCGAGACGAAGCGCAGGCTCGGGGCGCGGAAGGCGAGCGCCGAGTCGGAGACGGCGGTGCGATGGAAGACCGGGGCGACCGAGCGCCCCGGCGCGACCGTCGGGCCCGCGAGATGGGGCCCGGCATGACACGCGCTGCAACCGAGGCGCTCCGAGAAGAAGAGCGTCCGCCCCGCCCGGGCAACGGCGCCGAAGCCCGAGTCGTCGTCCCAGTACAGCAGGCGATCGAAGGGGCCGTCCATCCGAACGAGGGTGCGGAGATAGGCGGCGAGCGCTCGGACCACGGTCGTCGCGTCGAGGGCCGCGTCGCCGAAGGCCTCGCGCTGGAGGGCGGCGATCGCCGGGTCGGCGGCCAGCGCCGCGGCGCCCGCGGCGTCGAAGCCCAGCTCGACGGGATCGCGCCCGGTGAGCGGGACGCGGAGCTGCTCTTCGAGGCTCGTGAAGCCCTGGTCGATCCAGGTGAAGGAGGCGTTATAGGCGACGTTCCAGAGGCTCGGCGTGTGGCGAGCGGGCGATCGGCCGTCGGCCCCGATCGAACGGGGCAGACCGTCGCTGAAGTCCCGCTCGGGGTCGTGGCAGCTCGCACAGCTCGTCGTGAGATTGAACGAGAGGCGCACGTCGCCGAAGAGTCGACGCCCGAGCTCGACCTTCGCGGTGCTCATGGGATTGTCGACGGGGACCGGCGGCGGGGCGACCCCCTCCGGCAGCGACCATGGATAGGCGCCCGCCCAGGCGGCGCCGGCGCAGACCCCGAGGCCGAGGCCTGCCAGCAGGCCGACGAGCCCGTCTCCCGCCCGACGCCTCGTCCCCACTGCTACCAGCTGCGCACGTTGTTCTGCGACAGATCTTCGCCGACGGCGGCGAGCGCCTTGCGCTCCTCGAGCCACGCCGCGAACGACGCCTTCGCCTCACCGTCCGGCTGCTGCCCGAGCCATTCGTCCATCGCCGTCATCAGCTGGGCGGCGAGCGTCCGGTCGTTGCGGAAGAGCGTCATGTAGCCGCTCTTGGCCCGTTCGAGCTGACCGGTCGCGAGATACGCTTCGGCCCGGTACTCGACGGCCGGGTAGAAGACGCCGTTGAGCTCGAGCGCGCGGTCGTAGGACGCGATCGCCTCGGCATATCGGCCCGTCTTGCGCAGCGCGTAGCCGAGCTCGTTCGCCGCCTCGTAATGCGTCGGCAGCGCCTTCAATGCCGCCTCCTGGGAGCGGATCGCCTTCTCGTAGGCCTTCTTCGCCTTCGCGAGCAGCTTCTCGCGATCGGCGGCCTCGTCGGCCTTCGCGGCCTTCTCCTCGAGCTTCCAGGCCTTCTGCTTCTGGCGGAGGCCGGCCTGGTGGTGGCGCTTCGCGACGGACTCGGGCGAACGCGACGAGCGCTGGGCCGAGCTACCACCGCTGGCGCCGCCCAAGTCCCCGCCCCCGCCGCCGCCGGCCGCGAAGGCGACCGATGGCGCGGCGACGAACGAGAGCAGCAGGCACGCGGCGACGAAGCCGCGGGCCGAAAGCCGGCCGACGCGGGAAAACGAGCGCGGGACGAGGCCCATCTCGGTCTGCATGGCGGATCTCCTCTTCCATCGAGCAGGGTCCCTCGGTCGCCGAATGGCGCCCGGACCGGACCGCCCAGAGTCGAGCCGAACGCTACCGGATGGGACCCGACGGGGCCCGGGCGTGTGGAGCCCCACTTGTTACCCTCCGCCGTCGCCCCTGGCGCGTGCGGAGACCGATCATGAACGAGGCCCGACCCCGCCTTCCCTATCGACTCGTCGACGTCGACAACCACTACTACGAGCCCGACGACGCCTTCACGCGCCATCTCGAGCCGGCCTTCGCCTCGCGCGCTTGCCACATCGTGCGCGGCGCCGACGGGCGCGGACGCCCGTGGATCGGCGAGAAGCCCGCCTACTACCTCGAGATGACGCCCGTCGATCGCATCGGCCGCCCCGGCGCGGTCGTCGCCGACAAGGACGGGCGCTACCGGCCGCTCCCCGACGCGGAGATGGTCGAGCCGGGGAAGGTCCCGCGCTTCTACGACCGGGAGGCCCGGCTCGCCTGGATGGACGAGGAGGAGATCGAGGCGGTCGTGATGTGGCCGAGCCTCGGGCTCGGGATGGAGTGGCAGCTGCGCGACGATCCCGCGGCCTGTGTCGCGAACCTGCGCGCCTTCAATCGCTGGGTCGACGAGACCTGGGGCTTCGCCTATCGCCATCGGATCTTCGCCGTCCCGACCCTGACCCTCGTCGATCTCGAAGCGGCGGTACGGGAGCTCGACTTCGTCCTGCGCCAGGGCGCGCAGATGGTCCACGTCCTCTTCACCCCCGTCGCCGGTCGCACGATCGCGCATCCCGACTTCGATCCGTTCTGGGCGCGGCTCGCGGAGGCCGGTGTCCCCGTCGCCTTCCACGGCGCCGAGGCCGGCTACTGCGACCTCTTCTCGGGCGCCTTCGGCGAGCGCGCGCGACCGCCGGCCCATCAGCAATCCGCCTTCCAGCGCGCCGTCTTCTGGGAGCGGCCGATCATGGACACCCTCGCCGCCCTCGTCCTGCACAACCTCTTCGGCCGCTTCCCCGGACTGCAGGCGGTGAGCGTCGAGAACGGCTCGGCCTGGGTGCCCTATCTGCTCCGGGTCATGGACAAGGCGGAGAAGACTGGCGGCTTCGGCCATTGGCTCGGCGGCCGCATCGACGACCGGCCGAGCGAGATCTTCAAGCGCCACGTCTCCGTCGCGCCCTTCGACGACGACGACCTCCGCGACCTGATCGACCGGATCGGCGTCGATCGCGTGCTCTTCGGCTCCGACTACCCCCATCCGGAGGGCGTCGCGAATCCCTGGGACTTCCTGCGCGGCCGGGCGCTCTCGGACGACGAGCTGCGCAAGATCGCCCGCGAGAACACGGCGAAGCTGCTCTCGCTCTGAGCGGGAGCCCGACGAACGAGCGCCCCGAGCGCAAGGCGCCCGACCCGATCGGCCGGGCCTCGAAGAAGGACTCCATGACGGCTTCACATCCTCCGGGCCGCGTAGCAGGCAAGGTCGCGATGATCACGGGCTCCGCCTCGGGCATCGGCCGGGCGACCGCCGAGACGCTCGCCCGCGAGGGCGCGCGGATCGTGCTCGTCGACCTCGATCTCGAAGGCGCGAGCCGGGTCGCCGACGGCATCCGCACCGCAGGCGGCGAGGCCTTCGCGGTGCGCGCCGATGTCAGCGTCGAGGCCGAGATCCGCGCCGCGATCGAGGCCGCGATGGACCGCTACGGCGCCCTCCACGTGCTCCACAACAACGCCGCGCTGACGAGCCCGGAGCACCAGCGCCGCGACGCGAGCCTGCTCGACCTCGAGGTCGAGGTCTGGGATCGCACGCTCGCCGTCGACCTGCGCGGCGCGATGCTCGGCTGCAAGCACGCCGTGCCCCGGATGATCGCGAGCGGCGGCGGCTCGATCGTCAACACGACCTCGAACTCCGCCCTCGCCGGGGACCTTTCGCTGAACGCCTACTCTGCGGCGAAGGCAGGGCTGAATGCGCTCACGCTCTCGGTCGCGACCGCCTTCGGCAAGGACGGCATCCGCTGCAACGCGGTCTCGCCGGCCCACATCGCGTCGCCCTCCCTCGCGCGCATCGTGCCCGCGGAGGTCCAGGCGATGCTGCTCGCCGAATGCCTGACGCCCCGGCTCGGGACGCCGCAGGACGTGGCGAACCTCGTGCTCTTCCTGGCCTCGGACGAGTCCGCCTTCATCACGGGCCAGGTCCTGCGCGTCGACGGCGGCGCGCTCTCGCATCTGGCGCACGTCTCGAAGCTTCGCGCGAGCGGCCGAACGACAAACCGTACCTAGATCGCGCTGTGGATCGGCGCGAGGGCCTCGATCGCCTCCCAGTGGAGCCCCGCGTCCTGACCCTTCGGGTTCACGAACTGGACGCAGACCTGGGTCGCACCCGCCTCGAGATGGGCGCGCACGAAGCGCTCGATCTGGGCCGCCGTGCCCCAGCCGACGAGCCCGTCGATCAGCCGGTCGGAGCCGCCGTTCGCGAAGTCGTCGTCCGAATAACCGTAGCGCCGCCAGGTCTTTCGATAGTTCTCGAGGGAGATGTTGACCGCCCCGGCGGCCCGGGCCGCATCCCGCGCCCGGCGCGGATCGGTTTCGAGCACGACCTTGACCTCCGGGCAGAGCCAGGCGTCGGGGCCGAGGATCGCGCGCGCGTCCCGCGTGTGCTCGGCGGGCATGAAATAGGGATGCGCGCCCTGGGCCCGGTCGCGCGAGAGCGCGAGCATCTTCGGTCCGAGCGCGGCGAGGACGCGCGGCGGGCCGGTCTGCACCGCGGGCGCCGCCGCCGCCGCGGAATCCTTCGGCGTTCCGAGCAGCGCGGAGAAGTCGGGCCCGCGGTCCATGCGATCGAGATAGTCGCGCATCGATGCGAGCGGCGGTCCGTAGACCAGGCCGTGCATGCCCTCGACGATCGGCGGATGGGAGACGCCGAGGCCCAGCAGGAAGCGCCCGCCCGACAGCTCGTCGAGGCTGCGCTGCCCCGCCGCCATGACCGCCGGCACGCGCTCGAAGGTCGGGATGATGCCCGTCGCGACGATCAGCTTCTGCGTTCCCGCGAGCAGCGACGCCGCGATCACGAAGAGGTCGCGCCGCATCGCCATCGGATGCCAGAGCGCCGAGTAGCCGAGGCTCTCGATCCGCTGCGCCGTCTCGATCGCGGGCGCGAGCTCCTGGCCCTCGACGGAGGCCCAGATGGCGAGCTTTCCGAGGGATAGGCCGTGCGATCGTCCGGGCTGCATGAACGGAACCTCCTGAGGGTGCGAGACGAGGTATAGCGAAGCGCCGCGCGGTGCCTACCGAACGACGAACGAGACCCGATCGAGCTCGACCCCCGCTTCGCTCGCGAGCACCAGCCGATGACGACCCCGCTCGACGGGCCAGAGACGCGGCTCTGCCGCGGTGCCGAGCGGCCGGCCGTCGAGGACGAGGGCGAGGCGCGCGTCGGGGGGCCGGGCTTCGACCAGCACTCTCTGATGCGAAGGCGGGATGTCGGGATCCCAGGCGATGACGAGGCCCGCGGCCGGGGACACGATTCGCGAGAGCACGCTCGCGGCTTCGCCGGCTGGTGCCGCGGCGGGCTCGGGCGCAACGGCGGGTTCGGTGTCGCGCAGCGCGAAGCCCGACGCCGTCGCGACGACGCTCGCCGGCGGCGCCGGCGGCCGACTCGGATCGCCGGCGTGCAGCGCCGCCATCAACGCGCTCCAGACCGGCGAGGCCCCGTCGACGCCGCTCACGTTCTGCATCGGCTCGCCGCTCCCGTTGCCGACCCAGACGCCGACGGTGTACCGGTCGCTGAAGCCGAGGCACCAGTTGTCCCGCATGTCCTTGCTGGTCCCGGTCTTCACCGCCGCGAAGCTCCGGGTCGAGAGCTCGCTCTCGAGCCCGAAGGCGAGGCTGCGATTGCCCCGGTCGGCGAGGATGTCGGCGACGAGGAACGCGGCTCCGGCCTCGAGCACCTCGGCTTCCTCGAGCGGCGGATCCTCGGCGCGGATCCGCAAGGCCCCTGCCCGGCCGCCCCGCCCGAGGGCACGATAGGCGCCGACCAGCTCCTCGAGGGTCACGTCCGCCGCGCCGAGGGCGAGCGAAGGGCCGTAGTAGTCGGCCCGAACGAGGCCGCGAAGCCCGAGAGCCCGCAACGCCACGACCGCACGATCGACGCCCACGCGCTCGAGGACGCGCACCGCCGGAATGTTCAGCGAAGAGCCCAGGGCGACGCGCGCGGGGACGGGACCGTGGAAGCGGTGGTCGTAGTTGTCCGGCCGGTAGCTCCCGAGCCCCGTCGGGATCTCGAGCGGCGAATCGTCGAGCCGCGTCGACGGCGTCAGGATCCGGTCCTCGAAGGCGAGCGCGTACAGGAAGGGCTTGAGGGTCGATCCCGCCTGGCGGCGAGCCCGGACGAAGTCGACGTGCCGCGAGTCGGAGCGCGGGCCGCTGCTGCCGACCCAGGCGAGCACGTCGCCGGTCGAGTTCTCGACGACGAGCACGGCCCCGTCGCGAACCCGCCGATCGGCGAGGCGGTCGAGCTGCTCGGACAGGGTACGGATCGCCATGCGCTGCAGATCCGCGTCGAGGGTCGTCTGGACATCGCCCGAGCGACCGAGGAGCCTCGCCGCGAGATGGGGCGCGAGGGCGGCGGGCGGACGCAGAGCCGGGGCGCGGGCGAGCGCCGTATCGACGCGCGCCGCGTAGGCCGCGCAATCGGCCTCGGCGCCGGCGAGGGCCGAGAGCCGACAGGCCCGTTCGGCGACGCGCTCGAGCGGCGCGTTCGGCGAGCGCAGCAGCGCCGCGAGGAGCCAGGCCTCGACGCCGTCGAGGGCATGGGGCGCCTTGTCGAAGAGCCCGCGCGCGGCGGCCCCGACGCCGACGAGCTCGCCGCGATAGCCGACGCGATTGAGATAGGCCTCGAGGATCTGGTCCTTGCTCCAGTGGCGCTCGAGCGCGAGCGCGAAGGCCATCTGGCGCAGCTTCTGGCGCAGCGTGCGGGCGCCCTTCCGGGCGCGCAGCGCAGGGTCGAGCTCGCCGGCGAGCTGCATCGTCAGCGTGCTCGCCCCGCGCCGCTCGCCGCGGAGCTGAGCGAGCACGGCGGCCGCCAGGGATCGCGGATCGACGCCCCGATGCGCACGAAAACGCCGGTCCTCGATCGAGAGCACCGCCTCGGGCAGGGCCGGCGAGATCTCGGCGAGCGGCGTCCAGACGAGGCGGCGCTCGTCGCTGCGGACGCGGCGCTCGTGGAGGATCCGCCCGTGGCGATCGAGCAGTCGTGCCTCGCTCGACGCCGAGGCGGTGCGCACCCGCTCGAACGCCGGCACGGTCGGCAGGCCCAGCCGCAGGAACGCCCCGAGCGCGAGCGAGAGGACGAGCCCGGCGCCCAAAGCCACCGCGATCCCCGTCCGCTTCGCGCGAGGCTTGCGCCCCGCGCGAAGACGCCGCGCGCGCCACGCCCCGTCCGCGCTCACGGCGCGACCGCCAGCGCGTCGTGCGGGAGCTCGCCGAAGGACTCGGGGGCGTACATCGCCTCGACCCGCGTCGGCGGAAGCTGGAAGACGCCGTCCTGATTGAGGCGCAGGGTGTACTCGATCTCGACGCGCCCCTTCGGCACGAACTCGAAGTAGTCGCGATAGGCGAGCTCGGTCCGCTCGGTGTAGGCGCGACACGGACAGCCCCAGCCGAAGCCGCCGCTCGTCTCCGCCCCCTCCCCCGTGCGCAGGAGCTGCGAGTCCCGACCGAGGCCGCTGCCGAGGATCGTCGCGCCCGCCGGAATCGGATCGTCGACGACGACCCAGGAGAAATCGCTCTGGGCGTCGACGACCAGGCGAACGCGGACCACGTCGCCGCGCGAGTAGACCCCCGGCGTCTTCTGGACGACCGGGGTCCACGAGCGCTCGATCGCATAGCCCGCGAAGAGCGGCTCGCGGAGCGGGATCGCGGCGACGCCCTGGATCTCGGCCCAGGGCCGTCCGGTGCCGCGATGATCGGCGCGCAGCGTCCGCGCGCCTTCGCCCCACGGCAGGCGCTCGACCGGCCCGGCCTGCCCGTCCTGCCAGGCGACCTGCTCGGTCCGGGCGCCGAGCGTGAGCGCCGTCGTGCCCGTGACCGGCTCCTTTTCGAAGCGCGCGGCATGGCGCTCGAGGGCGAGCCGACCCCAGGCATTCGCGAGGGTCGTCGCCCAATGGCCTTCGCGCTGCCGGCCGAGGGCGCTCTTCATCAGACGCGGGAGCGAGGCGTCGAAGCGCGGGTTGCCGTGGGCGAGCAGGAGGAAGCGATTGAGGTTGGTCTCCGGGGTCGCGAGCAGCCAGTCGAGGGCATCGGTCGCGTCGCTCGAGAATCCGACCGTCGTTCCGCCAACGGTGAGACGGGTCGCGAGGGTCTGCTCGACCCGGCGCCGGAGCGCAGCCGTCGCGGGGGTCGAACGGACCCGGCCGACGAGCCCCAGCGCGTCGAGAAGCGCCGAGGTCGGCCAGAGCTCGACCTGTCCCGGCAACGAGGCGAGCTGCTCGGGCTGCACGCGTCCGTACCGGGAGAGCGCGTCGAGCGCGGCCAACCGCCGCAGCGGAAGATCGGCGACCGCCGTCCAGCCCGGCCGCGTGATACGGCCGTCGACGAAGGCTTCGAGCGCCTTCGCCATGCGCTCGAAGCTCGCTTCGGGGATCGGGTAGCCCGCTTCGTGGGCGATCCCGAGGAGGTAGGCCGTCAGCACGTCGCTGCCCCGCAAGCGATCCGTCGGCCAGAAGCGCGCGAGGCCGTCGTCGTCGAGATGACCGGGCAGCTCCGCCATGACCTCGTCCCACCGCGCTCGATCCCGGAGCCCGATGGCGATCGACGATTTCTGCTCGAGGCATCCGTACGGGTACTCGCGGAAGAAGCGATCGATCCCCTCCGTCCCGTTCGCGAGGGAGGCCTTCAGGCGGATGTCGATGCCACCGCGGCCGGGCAGCGCATCCTGCGGCGCCGCGACCGTGGCGAGCGGCGTCGCGCCCCCGAGCTGCACGAGCTCCGCCGCCAGGACCCGCTCCGGCACCGCAGGCTCGACCCGCTGCCGGATCCGGACGGAGTCGACGAGGCCCGAGCCCGCCTCGGCCTTCGCTGCCCAGGCGAGCGTCGCGACGCCGACCGGGACCTCGACGTCCCAGGCGACCGTCTTCGCCTCGCCCGCCTCGAGCACGAGCCCGATCGGCGCGAAGGTCTGCGCGAGCCCCTCGACCGCGAGGGTCGCCGTCACGTCGAGTCGCTGCTCGCCCGCATTGCGGACCGTGAACTCCGGCCGCACGCGGTCGCCTTCCCGGGCGACCGGGGCGACGCCCGGGAGGACCATCAGATCCTGCGTCGTGCGCAGTCGCCCGTACCCGGTCCCGAAGCGATCGACCCCGCCGGACGCGATGGCGGCGATGCGGAAGGCCGAGAGCGAGTCGTTGAGGTCGAACTCGACGCGGGCCTCGCCCCGCTCGTCGAGGCGGACGCGCGGCTGCCAGGCCAGCAGCGTGTCGAAGAGCTCGCGCGTCGCGCTGGCGCCGCCGCCGCCCCCCGCCGGCCGGGCCTTGAGCCCGAAATGCCGTTTCCCGACGACCTGGAGCGTCGCGCTGAAGGTCTCGACGTCGTAGCTGCGCCGGCCGTGCATCGCGTCGAGCAGATTCCAGCTGTCGTTCGCGGCGAGCTCGAGGAGCGCCTCGTCGACGACCGCGAGGGCGATCTCCGTCCCGGGCGGCGGCAGGTCGCCGTCCGCGGTCCGCACGCGCACCCGCGCCCGCACCCGCTCGCGCACCGCATAACGCTCCCGCTCCGGCTCGACCTCGACCTCGAGGGTGCGCGGCGCGAGCCCGACCCGCAGCTCCGTCACGCCGATCTTCGAGGCCGGCCGCGCGAGGTCGACCTGCGCCGTCGGCGCGGGTCCGGCGACCCGTCCGCGCACGGCCACGACCGACACGAACACGTTCGGCGCATGCGAAGGCAGGACCTTCAGCTGGATGCGCGGATCGCGACCCGAAAGCCGCGTCACGAACGCCTCGGCGACGCCCTCGCGCTCGACGGTGACGAGCGCCGTGGCCTTCCGGAAGGGCATGCGCACGCGGAGGCGCGCGCGCTCGCCCGGCTCGACCTGCTGCTTCTCGGCGACGAGATCCATCCGATCCGAATCGCTCGCCTCGTACCAGTCGTCGTCCGCCCCCGGAATCCAGAGGCTGTCGTGGGTCGCCGCCAGGCGACCCGCGTCGTCTCGCGCCGTCGCGCGCACGAAGAGCTGGCCCGTCGCCGTGAGGGGCGCGCTGCAGCCGTAGCGGCCGTGGCGATCGGTGCGGCCCGAGCAGAGCAGGCCGAGGGAGGTCGTCTCCGCCGTGTGCTCGAAGGCGTAGAAGCCGCCGACGAGGCGCTTGCGATGGGAGTAGACCTTGCGCTCGAAGAGCTCGACCTCGACGTGCCCCCGGACCGGGCGCCGCTCGAGATCGACGAGCGCGACGTCGAGGCGCAGCGGTTCTCCTTCGCCGCGATGCGGCGAGAGGCGCAGGCCGATCAGACGCTCGCTCGGATAGACGGGGATCGTCTGCGCGATCGTCTGGATCTCGCCGTTCGGATCGCGGAAGGACATCTCGGCGACGACCTGCTGCGGCGTATCGAAGGCCGGAGGGGCGTCGATCGCGGTCCGGAGCCCGCCCTCGGCGTCGAGAATCAGGGGCCGCGCGGCGGGAGGAACCGGGCGCGAGGCGGGTCCGTCTTCGCCGCCGAGGTGGTTCTCCCAGCGCTCGAGGCCCGCCTTCACGTCTCCACGCAGGAAGGCGTAGCCCTCGAAGCGCTCGATCCCTGCGACGGCGAAGGGGCGGACCTGGGTGCGCAGCTCGACGGGGAGCCGCGAGGCCGGCCCGCCGGCGAGATACGCGAGCGCGAAGTCGAGCGCGAGGGGCGCCCCCGCGACGGCGGGACGCTTCGGCCCCTGGAGCTTCCCGCGCAGCAACGGGAGCCGATAGGCCTCGACCCGGAGCTGGCCCGAGTCGATCGTGGCCTCGCCGATCACGAGCTGGACCTGATAGGCGCCGAGTCGGGCCGCCTTCGGGATCGCCCACTCGCTCGTCGCCGTGCCGTCCGCCGCGAATTCGACGTCGAGGTCGACGACGTCGCCGCTTCCGCCGTGGACGAGGCGGAGCTTCTTCGGCTGGCGCTGCGCCGGCGGCAGCGCGAGCCCGGCCAGGACCGGCTCGCGCAGGAAATGCTTCATGTGCACCGTCTCGCCGGCGCGGAAGAGCGAGCGGTCGAGGACCGTATGGGCGATCGGCGACGGCGCCGCCCAGCCGATCGGCAGATCGAAGCGCCAGGGCTCGATGCCGCGATTCCAGCTCGTGTGCACGAAGGAGACGTCGGCGCCCTGCTCGGCCCGGACGAGCAGGCCCCGATGGTAGTCGCCCCAGCCGCATGCCTTCGCCTCGTCCCAGGCTTCCTGGTCCGGCGGCAGGCCCGAGAGGCGCGCGATGCCGTCCTCGTCGGTCGTCGCGGCCGCGAGCTCGGCGCCCTGACAATCGAAGACGGCGACCCGGGCGCCCTCGACGGGCTCCCCGCGATCGAGGCTCGTCACCCAGGCGAGCGAGCCCTGACGGCCGAGCTTGAAGTGGACCGAGAGGTTCGTGACGAGGGCGAGCGTCGAGGCGTGATAGGTCGCGCCCTTCCCCGTCAGCGACTCGCCGAGGACCCGGCTCTCGATGTCGATCGCATGCAGCCCGAGACCCGCGAGCGGAATGCCGATCAGCTCGGCCTCGCTCGCCTCCGGTCGGGCGCTGCGGGGGAGCACGAGGGGCTTCGGCGCGGGAACGACCTCGCCCCGGCCGGCGGCGCGCTCGAAGAGCGAGCGATCGCCCGGGGTGCGAACGGTCCCCGTCTCGTCGGGCCCGCGGTAGCGCGGATCGTCGGTCGTCGCGCGCAGCCAGGCCCAGATCTGCTTCCCGGAAGGCGTGCCCACCGCCGCCGTCGCCGCCTCCGATCGGATCGACACGCCCTTCGGCAGGGCCTCCGCCTCGAGCCCCCGGATCGCGACGGGCAGCACCGGATCCGCCGCCTCGAGGATCCCGAACGTCCCGGAGAACTTCGCGAGGGGCGGCATCGCCGCCATCGCGATCTCGAGCCGCTGCGGATCGATCGGCGCGAGCGGACGCGCCTCTTCGTCCCGCAGGTCGGCCGGGAGCTCGAGGCGATAGCGCGCCTTCGGCACGAGGACGCCGACGCTCTCGAACTGGCTCGCGAACGCGCTGCGGTCCCGTCGATCGGTCGACGCGAAGACGAGAGGCGCCGGCGCGTTCGCCCCCGGCCCGATCGGCACGAGCCGCGCCCGCGCGAGCGCGTCGACCGCGACCGGCTCGCTGAAGCGGAGCGTGATCGGACGCAGCGGCAGACAGCCCGCCTCGGGCTGCTCGCGTTCGCAGTGGATCTGGAGCGTCAGCGGCGCCTTCGTCTTGAACGCGAAGCGCTGGGCCTCGGCGGTCGCGACGCCGTTCGTCGCGACGCCCGGCCCCCAGACGAGCTCGAGCCCCGCATCGGCCGGCAGCTTCAGGACCGGCTCGAGCACCAGATCCCCCGGCTCCGCCGGCCGGCCCCAGAGGGTTTGGATCAGCCGTGCGCGCTCCTCCCCCTCGACCCGTCGGACGGCGATCGGCTCGGGGATCCCGGCCGCGTGGAGCGCAGCGAAACGCTCGACGCTGCCGGGATCGGGCAGCGCGTCGACGCGCAGGATGAAGCGCTGATCCAGCGCGATCGAGAGGCTGCCCGGATAGGGATGGACCTGGAGAACCGCCGGACCACCGGTGTGGAAGGAGAAGGATCGACGCCCCTGGACCCGCGCGCCGGCGACCGAAGCGAGGTCGGGCGAGAGCGCGAAGGTGCAGCGGAGCCCCGCCGGCAGGTCCCGCGCGAAGTCGTAGACCCATTCCCGCGCCGTCGCCCAACGCGCGCGGCCCGGCTCGCCGCCGCAATCGACGCGGAAGGCGTCGACCAAAGCCCGCGGATCGCCGAGGGGCACCATCTCCGCGTCGAAGCGCGCGACGACCTGGCGGACGCCCTTCGCGAGGCCTTCGGGCGTGAAGGACTCGACCCGGGGCGCGGCGATCGCCCGGCCGGCGCCCCCGATCCCGACGAGAGCGAGGAAGAGGACGAGACGCGGGACGAAGGCGCGAACGGCACGGGAGCGCACGGGATCCTCCGGTAGGGCGCGCGCCGCCCGGACGAACGGCGCGCGGCCTGTCTGTCACCGGACGAAGCGCCCGGTTCTCGAGCGCGAACGGGCTAACGCAGCTCGGTCGGCAGCGGCGCCCGGAAATGCTTCGACTCGTCGGGCGGGACGATCACGCCGTCGATGTGCAGATGGGCGAGGCGCCGGCTCGCGATGCGCCAGCCGCCCGGGTGCTTCTGCCACTCGTCGTGGTAGATCGTGTGGTGGCGCATGGGCGTGATCTCGCCGTCGAGGCGCTCCTGGAAATGGATCAGGTGGCCGTAGGTCCGGGAGCGCGCCCGGTCGTCCGAGAGCTCGATCATCGGGTTCGACATGTTGTGCTGGGACACGCGGAAGATCTGGAGCCCCGTCGGCAGCCATTTCTTCATCTCGGGCCAGGGGAGCTTCGTTCCCATCGGCACGTCGTAGTGGATGATCGCATCGGGCAGGAAGAGCGGGTCGAGGGCATCGAAGAGGCGGTGGTCCACACACCAGCCGTAGAAGAAGATCTTCTGCTGGATCTCCATCAGGTCGGCGACCTGGGCAGCGGAATACGGGCCGGGCATGCGGGGCACGAGATCGCTCATGGACACTCTCCTCTTCGACGTCGGGACCGGCGCAACGGTCTGCCATGGTGACCGGCGCCGGCCCGCATAGACTCCCCCAAAAAGGAGCCGTGCGCATGACCGTCGAGTTCGGTGTCGTCGTTCCGACCTGGGGCGCCTTCGGCGACGCGGCGAAGATCCGCCGCCTCGTCCTGCGGGCCGAGTCGCTCGGGTTCGCGAGCGTCTGGGTCGGAGACCACCTCCTGCTCCCCGACTACGCCGTCCATCTCTCGCCCGCCAACTGGTACGAGGCGATGAGCTGTTGTCTGGTCGGCCTCGGCTGGACGTCGACGATCCGCTTCGGCACCGACGTACTCGTCGCGCCCTATCGCGACCCGCGCCTGCTCGCGAAGATGGCGGCCACCGCCGATCGCCTCTCCGACGGCCGCCTGACACTCGGCCTCGGCGTCGGCTTTCTCGAAGGCGAGCTGCGCGCCCTCGGCAGCGACCCGCGCCGTCGCGGCGAGATCACGGACGAGGTCCTGCGCGTGATGCGCCGGCTCTTCGAGAGCGAGGGCCCGGTCGGCTTCGAAGGCACGGACGTCCGCTTCGACCCGGTCCACTTCGAGCCGAAGCCCCTGCAGCGCCCGCTCCCCCTCTGGGTCGGCGGCAATGGCCGGCGCGGCCAGCGACGCGCAGCGCTGCTCGGCGACGGCTGGCATCCGCTCTTCCCGACGCCCGAGCAGTATGCGGCGGGCCGCGCAAACATCCTCGCCCTGCGGGCCGAGCACGGCCTCGGCGCCTTCCGGTTCTCGTACTCGTGTCCCGAATGCCGGATCGTCGACGAGCCGGCTTCGATGCCGAAGGAGACGGGTTATGCGGGTCAGGGCGGCCTGCCGCCGGACTACGCCTATGCCCCGCCGCCGCCGCGCCACGCGGACGGGCGCCCGTATTTCATCGGGACGGCCGACCAGGTCGAGAGCGACCTCCGGCGCCTCGTCGCGGCGGGGGCCGAGCATTTCGTGCTGCGTTTCTGGGCCGGGAGCCCGGCCGCCGGGATCGAGGACGCCCTCGACCAAATGGAGCGCTTCGCGGCCCGCGTGCTGCCCCGCTTCGCGCGCGAACGCTAGGCGACGAGCCGCGGCGCGAGCCCCTCGAGCAGGCGCAGGTCCGGGCGCGTCGGATGCTCGGGATCGAGGGCCTGGAGGCAGACGTGGGTCGCGCCGGCGGCGAGATGCTCCTCGACGCGGGCGGCGATCCGGTCGAGATCGCCCCAGGCGACGAGCGCATCGACGAGCCGATCGCTCCCGCCCTGCTCGAAGTCGCCGTCTTCGAAGCCCGCGCGCTGCAGATTGCGTCGGTAGTTGGGGAGCCCGAGCGACCCGGCGATCGCCGCCCGTGCCCGCGCGCGGGCCCGGACCGGATCCGCTTCGAGCAGGACCTTCTGCTCCGGACAGAGCCAGGCGGTCGGTCCGAGGATCGCCCGCGAGCGCGCCGTATTGGACGGCGGCGCGAGATAGGGATGGGCGCCCCGGGTCCGTTCCGCCGCGAGCGCGAGCATCTTCGGACCGAGGGCCGCGAGCACGATCGGGGGCTCCCCCTCGAGCGGCGGCCCCGACCAGGGCGCGGCGGCGATCGCGTCGAGGTAGCCCCGCATGCTCGCGACCGGCGGCGGGTAGGGCCGGTCGAGGAGCCGGGACATGAAGGGCTCGTGGGAGACGCCGAGGCCGAGCAGGAAGCGCCCGTCCGACTGCTCGTGGAGCGCCCGCTGCGCGCCGGCGGTGGCGATCGGCTCGCGCAGGTGGATGTTGACGATGCCGGTGGCGACGACGAGGCGGCGGGTCTGCGCGAGCAGGAAGCCCGCGTGCACGAGGGGATCGCGACCGAGGGCATCCGGGATCCAGAGGGCGCCATAGCCGAGCGACTCGACCGCAACGGCGAGCTCGCCCGCGGCGCCGATCGAGAGCCCCTCCGTCCGCGTCCAGACCCCGACCCGACCGATCTCCATGCGATGCCCTCCCTGCCGTGCGGATCCCGCGGCGGATCCGGATCCGGCCGTCAGCCAGCCTAGCCGAGGCGATCCCCGCGAATCGAGCGCCGACGGTGCGCCCCCTCTCGCCCCGAACCGCCCCGACGCGGTACAGTCGGCCGCCGCATGGCCAACACCCCTCTTCCGATCCTCGAGTTCGTTTCCGGGAACTTCCGGAACTTCAATTCCCGCGCGACCCGCGACGCGCTCTTCGCCTACTGGGACCACGTCAAGGCGGGGGGCAAGATGTACTGGGCCGTCGCCGGCGCGATGTCCTCGGCGCAGCTCGGCATCAGCCTCGCCCCCGCCATCCGCAAGGGCCTGATCCACGGCCTCTCGGTGACCGGCGCGAACCTCGAAGAGTCCCTCTTCCGCCTCGTCGCCCACGACAGCTACAAGGACTTCCCGGACTACCGCTACTTCACGAAGTCCGACGACACGAAGATCCTCGAAGACCGCATGCGCCGGGTCACCGACACCAGCATCCCCGAGGACGAGGCCTTCCGCGTCGTCGAGAAGATCCTGGTCCCCATGTGGCTCGAGGCGACGAAGAAGGGCGAGCGCCGCTTCTGGCACGAGTATTTCTACGACCTCGTGCTGCGCCTCCCGAAGAAGCTCTACGAGGGCAATCCGGAGGAGTGCTGGCTGCTCGCCGCGGCCGAGGCGAAGCTCCCGATCGTCGTCCCCGGCCACGAGGACTCGACCTTCGGCAACATCTTCGCCTCCCACGTCAAGCTCGGGGAATGCGACGCTCGGATCGTCAAGTCGGGCATCGAGTACATGGCCCAGCTCTACGACGACTACGGCCGGCTCTCCTCGGACAAGAACACGAAGGGCCGCGGCGTCGGCTTCTTCCAGATCGGCGGCGGCATCGCCGGCGACTTCCCGATCTGCGTCGTGCCTTCGATCAAGTACGACCTGCAGCAGGAAGTGAAGCCCTGGTCCTACTTCTGCCAGATCTCCGACTCGACGACGTCGTACGGCTCCTACTCCGGCGCGACGCCCAACGAGAAGATCACCTGGGACAAGCTGACCGAGGATACGCCGATGTTCGTCGTCGAGTCCGACGCGACGATCGTGGCGCCGCTGATGCTCCAGGCGCTGCTCGAGTGTCGCGCGGATCCGAAGGGCGCCGACGCGATCATCAAGCGCTCGCGGGCTGCGACGAAGCGCTCGCGGGCTCGTTAGTCCGGGACCGCCGGGCTCTCGTCGGGAGCGGTCACGCTCGCCGGGCGAGCCCTCGCGCCGCTGCCCGATTCGCCCCGCATGCGCGCTTCCAGGATCGGGCGCACGATCTCGCTGATCCGCTGCGCGGCGATCGCGTTGCCGTTCTCGGTGACGTGGCAGGGGCCGGTGTAGATGAACTCGTCGCCGTCGAAGGCATCGGTCAGGTCGTGGACCCAGTCGACCCCGGCTCCGGCGATCTTCTCCTGCAGTCGGGGATAGACGATGCGGTGGTCGGCGCCGCGGCCGAGCTTGTTCTGGTTCTTCTGGGCGGTCGCGTAGTCGTCGAGGGAGAAGCTGTCGTCCGCGAGGTGCGAGAGGTTCGGGCGGCCGATCGCGGCGACGGGCTGCAGGATCGCGACGAAGTCCGCGCCCGCGAGCCGCGCGACCTCCCGGGCCGTCCGCCAGTTGGCGAAGGTCATGCTCGCGACGCGATCGCCGTAGGCCGGATCCGCGACGCAGCGCGACTCCTCGACGACCAGCCGCCCCGCGACCTCGCGCAGATCCTGAACGAGGTATCGCAGGCCGTTCGTGAAGACCTGGAGCAGCAGCGGTCCCGGATCGACGAGGGCGGCGATCTGACCCTGACGGCCATGGCCCGTCAGGTCGACGTCCCGGCGGCAGAGGTTGCGCACGTCGTTGTAGCCGTCGTAGAAGACGACGAGGTCGACCGGCTCGCCCAGATGCACCGTGTTGATCAGGCTCTCGAGCTCCTGACGGCTGAAATAACCGGACTCGCCGTGGTTCACGACGGTCCAGTCGGGATGCAGGGCATTGAAGAGCGCCGGGATCGTGTGATCGTCGTCGACGCCGGTGCCCCAGGTCGTCGAGCCCCCGAAGAAGCGGACGACGCCCCGGTCGCCGGGCCCGGGCGCGCGATGGATCCGGCGACCGTTCTCGTCGATGTTCACGGCCTCGCCGCGAAAGGCCTTCCGTCGCCACTCGAGGAACGGGACGTAGGCCGTCTCGAGCTTGCGCGTCTCGGCGAAGATCAGCTTCGCCCGCGCCTTGTCGACGTAGTTGGGCAGGTCGACGCGCTCGTCGGGCTTCTCCTTCTGGTTGCTCCACCAGTTGGAGTAGTCGTAGGCGCCGGCCGCGAGGACGTTCGCGATCAGGACCAGCAGCACGAGGACGAGGACGTTCCCGAGGACGAGCCGGAGGATTCGACCCATCGCGCGACTAGTACCCGCGCCGCGTCGGGTCGTTGTAGTAGGTCAGCGCGAGGTAGTCGCGCACGCCGCAACCCTCCGGCAGCGGCTCCCGGCCATGGAAGCTCCGCTTCGTCACCGCGAAGACGAGCCCGCAATTCGCCTGGAAGGGCACCGTCTTCACCAACCGGAAGCGCGGCTTGAGGCCCGGAATCTTGAAGGTCGGGACGTAGAGGCTCGTCCCGAGCCCGCGCTGTGCATCGCTGCGCGGAAAGTAGATCAATCCCGACAGGATCTTCGCCTTGGTGTCGGGATGGGGAAGGATCTTGTAGCCCGTGACGTCGCGGTTCAGCGCCGGCCGCGAGTACGCCTCGATCTGCTCGAGCGGCTCGCTGTGGCGCTCGCGGATCCCCGGCTCGAGCTTGCGCAGGAGGGCCAGCTTGACGCGATCGTCCTGGGTCGCCCGGGTCACCGCCGTCCAGAGGTCGCGCTGGCGTCCCGCCGGCAGGAGGTGGAGTCGATCTTCGACGAGCGAGGCCTGGATGCGGGGGCTCGTGCCGTCGTCGCGGACGGAGTCCTTGTGGATCAGCGGCTCGTAGAACGCGTCCGCCGGCAGCTCGGCCTGCAGCTCCTCGTAGAGCTCGGTCGGGAAGCAGCCCTCGATGAAGACGTACGGGAACGGGTCGGTCATGAGCGGCGTGCGCTCGATCGCGGCGACGAGATGATCTCGCATGCGTCGCTCGAGCCGATCGACCTCGGCAGTCTCCGTCGACGGCCGGTTCTCGCTCGCTGCCCGAAGCGAGGCGGGTTCGCCCGATGCGGAGGGATTCGCCAAGGAGACCGGATTCGACGACATGAACGCTTCTCCGAAGTCGAACAGGGCCCCGGGTCGAATCGCCCGGGGCCCTGCCCTGGAAACCGAGGCGAGGGCTCAGTTGCCGTAGGCGATCGTGCAGAACTTGCCGATGATGCCCAGCAGGTTCGTCGTGTGGCTGTCGACGCTCGTCACGTTCTTGATGCCGCCGTTCGCCGCCGCCGTCGCGATGCTGGCATCGCCGACACCGACCAGCATCAGGTACGACGTCGCACACGCCTCACCGCGCTTGCCACCGACCGCGCCCTCGGCGTCGCCCGGGTTGTGGACGTCCGCGTAGAACGCGCCCGCCGCGACGCTGGGCACGCCCTGGCAGCCCGCGAGCGGAGCAATCAGAGCCAGAGCCAGAACCGAAAGAATGACCTTCTTCACGAGACTCTCCCTTCCAACGGAACCCCAAGAGCAGATCCCGGTCGGAGGCGAGCGAGTCCACGCCGACTCCGGCGTGTTCGTGCCCACCCCCCCATTCGCGCCGCATTCTACGCCACGGAGCCGGATCGACCCAGACCGAACCGTGATTTCCGATCCGCCGAGATCCGATGCCAGAACGCGCGCTTGCAGACCGCCGTTCGTCGCTTCCGACTCGCGGCTCGCTTCCTCGTTGCTCGCGTCCGAAGGGCGAGCGATTGACAATCGCGGGATCCTCCACGAGCGTTGCTGCAACCCCTCGCATTCCGAACCGGGCCGCGTCGATGCGGTCGTAGAGGCGGCCCATGCCGGCCACGCTGTGCCCTTCGGCCACAACATGATCCGGACGCCCCCCGAGATCGACGCCCCCGACTCGACCTGGAATCGGCTGGCCGCGCGAACCCTGCAAGGCGACCCCTTCTGCTGTCGGAGCGAGTGGCCGCTCTCGATCCAGCAGGTCTTCTTCCCGAAGCGCCCTTTGCATCTGCGCGAGAGCGGATCGGGATTCCTCGCGCTCGCCGAGCGGCGATATCGCGGCCTCGGGCCGACCCTCGAGCCCCTCGACAGCCTCTGGCTCTTCGGCAGCCCGCTGATCGGCCCCGGCGCACCCGACCTGCTCGAGGCCTTTCTCGCCGAACGCGCGTCGCAGGGGCTTTCGGCGAATCTCGTCCTGAGCGGCGTGCTGCCGGATCAGCCGCTGCGCGAACGGATCCTGCGGAGCTTCCATGCACGCTACGAAATCTACCGGGCGCGCACGGTCGTGGTCTGCAGCGCATCGCTCGAGGGCGGCCTCGAAGGCTTTCTCGCGCGGCGCTCCGCCCTCTTCCGCAAGCGGCTACGACAAGCGGCTCGCCGCGCCGGCGAGCGGGGCCTGCGATTCGAGCGTGTCTCTGCGCGCTCCCCGTCCCAATCGGACGCGACCTTCCGGCGCATGCTCGCCGTCGAGCGGACGAGCTGGAAGGGTCTCGAAGACAACGGCATCACCGATCCCCAGTCGACCCGCTTCTACCGGGCGCTCTCGCGTCGCCTCACCGTCGCGGCCGCCGGGCGTGTCGTCTTCGCCTGCGTCGACGGGCGGGACGTCGGCTTCATCTTCGGCGGGGTCGCCGACGGCGTCTACCGCGGCCAGCAGTTCAGCTATGCCGACGACTGGCACGAGGCCTCGATCGGCAACCTGCTCCAGCAGGAGCAGATCCGCTGGCTCGAGGAAGACGGCATCCTGCGTTACGACATGGGCCCGATGATGGACTACAAGAGGCACTGGACGGAGCGGGAGATCACGATGCATGTCCTGCTGCTCCGCCCCAAATCCCGCCGCTGAGGAGCAAGACGCGATGCAGAGAGAGCCGCTCACCGAGGACACGACCGCCCGGATCGTCGCCTGGCTCGAGCAGAACGTCGGCGGCCGCGTCCTGCGGATCGCCCGCCAGCCGCGCTGGCGCCCGGTCTGGTTCGCCGACGTCGAACGCGACGGCGAGCGCCTCGAGCTCTGTGTTCGCGGCGACCGGACCGACATGCCGCTCGTCTTCCCCCTCGAGCACGAGATGGTCCTCCAGCGGACGATGCACGAGCACGGCATCCCGACGCCGAAGGTCTACGGCCTGATCGAGTCGCCCCTCGCCTACGTGATGGATCGGGTCGGCGGCCGCAACGACTTCTCGGACTCGACCGATGCCGAGCGCCACGCCGCCGTCGACGAGTATCTGCAGATCCTGGCGCGGCTCCACGCGCTCCCGGTGGAGCCCTTCGCGCAGGCCGGCGTGATGCGGGCCGCGACGCCGGCCGAGTCGGGCACGCTCGGGATCCGCCAGTACGAGCGACTCTTCCGTTCCGTCAAGCAGCTGCCGAACCCCTTCATCGAGTTCTCGCTCGCCTGGCTGAGACGCAACCCGCCCCGCTCCCAGGGCCGCGAGTCGGCGATCGTCTGGGACTCGGGCCAGTTCCACACCGAGAAAGGCCGCATCGTCGCCGTCCTCGACGTCGAGATCGGCCACATCGGCGATCCCATGATGGACCTCGCCGCCTGGCGACAGCGGGACACGATCATCGGCTACGGCGACTTCAAGGCGCTCTACGCCCGCTACGAGGCGCTCACGGGCCGGCCCGTCGACCTCGACGCCCTCATGCGCCACCACTTCGCCTTCACCCTGACCAACGAGCTCGCCTTCAGCGCCGCCCTTCGTCATCCGGCGCCCGACTCCGACCTCATGACCAACATGCAG
>JBIPOQ010000156.1:0-7852 GCA_044379055.1 Myxococcota bacterium | reverse complement strand
ACGAGCCCTCGCGCTGTCGATCCCGCTCGTCCTTCTCGCGGCGACGGGCGCCCGCGCCGACCTCGTCCGTCATGCCTGGTCCGGATACGTCGAGGCCACGCCCGCCTCCGGCAATCCCTGGGGCCTCCAGGGCGACGGCGTCGCGACGACGAATACCGACGGCACGCCCTTCACGATCGTCGTCCTCGTCGACCCTGCGGCGGTCGATACCGACGGCGCCCTCAATCCGGACTTCGCTTCCTTCGTCCCCGAGAGCGCGACGCTCACGATCGGGGGCCACACGGCCGTCCTGACCTCGCCGCAGCTCCGCTTCTCGGACGACAGCTTCAACGGGCTCTTCGATTCGGTGCGCTTCCAGGCGAGCGCCCAGCTCTTCGGGACGACGCTCTCCTTCACGGCCGACGTCCGGATCGCCGCGTCGAGCTTCGCGCTCGCGAACCCGGCGGCGCCGGACCCTCCGCCGCGCTTCGCCGACACCCTCCCGATCCAGTTCGGCGGGAGCGGCAGCTCCGCGCTGATCACCTATCCGCGCAACGCGCCCGTCTCCGCCCAGCTCGAGACCTGCGCCGGACCCCAGTCCGTCGTCTGGAGCGCGCCCGGTCTCGGCGTCGCCGACGGGATCACCGTCACCGTCACGAACCTCGGCGCTCCCGACCTCGACACCTTCCCGCTGCGCGGCCCCGACTTCGCGGCCGCCGAGCAGTGTTCGAATGCCCGATCCCTGACCCACGCGACGGGCTCGGACTGGGGCGTGACGCTCTCGGCGCCGACCCACGCCTTGCTCGTGTATGCGAAGTTCTGGCGCGGCCCGGGCGCCGGCACGTCGGCCGTGACCTATCAGTTCGACGCCCCGTTCACGATCCTGTCGGGCCTGACGGGCGCCGTCGTCTCGCATGGCAACACGCGCCTCGTCCTTCCCGCTACGAGCTTCCACGACGGAGTCCTGCAATTCGAGGGCCCCATTGCGAGCCTGAGCGCCGACGTCGACTCGACGACCGGTGCGGAGCAGGCGACGACCTTCGCGGTCGTGCCGGAGCCGGATCTCGCGGCGGGGCTCGCGATGGCGACGGGCGGGCTCGTGCTCCTGGGGCGAGGGCGCGTCGGTCGGCCCGGCAGCCGGCCCGGAGAAGGGGCGTGCGGGGCAGCCCACGGATCGTGAAGTCTACCGTTCTGGTACCGTGTCGAGAGTCGCATCGCATCGCATCGCGTCGGGTGCGTTCCGGATCGAGGAGTCCCGCGTGCTCTGGACGCTCGTGGCCATCCTGCTCGTGATCATCCTGATTCCCGCCGCGGCGCGTTCGCTGCCGGCGGTCGGGTCGCTCGTGCGTCGCTTCGCGGGGGCGGGCGCGAATGCGCTGATCGCGGTCGGCGTGGTCGTGCTGGTGCTCGTCGTCGGGCGGCGATTCCTTCCGGCGCTCGCGCGCGCGATGTCGGTCGAGGCAGGGATCGGCCTGGCGGTGTTGGTCCTCGCGGCGGCCGCGCTGTTTCTCGTGCGGCGGATGCTCGCCGCGCGCACGCGGGCGTCGGGCGGGAATCGACCGCCCGGGCGGTGAGCCCGGCGCACGGCCTGCGGAGACCGTTCAGCGGGCCTGCGGCGTGGACGGCTCGTCTGGCGCCGCGGGCGCCGTGGGCGTCGGATCCAGTCCATCGCGAGGTGGGGCAGGATGCGTCGGCAGTCCGAGGAGCGCCGAGAGCGCCTCGAGTCGCATCTCGATCTCGTCGCGCGCCCTTCGGAACCGCGCCCGCATCTCGTCCGGCGGGATCGAAGCGTCGGGGCTCGCCGGGTCGGCGATCGGCCAGTGCAGCCGGCGGGCCTGGCCCAGGAAGGCCGGACAGACCTCCTCGGCGCAGAGCGTGACGACCGTCGTGATCGAGGCCGGGTCGATCGATTGGACCGATTTCGAGCGATGGGTCGAGAGGTCGATGCCGAGCTCGCGCAGGGCCTCGATGGCATACGGGTTGACGCTCGAGGGCGCGCTCCCCGCGCTCTGGACGAGAACGCCCGAGCCGAACCGCTGGCGCGCGAGTCCCTCGGCCATCTGGCTGCGGGCCGAGTTGGCGACGCAGAGAAACAGGATGCTCTCTCCGGCGCTCATCGTGCAGACGCCCGCGGCGCCGGCGACGCCGCTGCCCTCGCCGAGGCGGAGTTACCCCCTCGATCGTTCATCGACGATGAGCTCGGGAAATAGCGTCGCTGCGCCCAGAGGGCGACGTGGACGAGGCCGATCAGGACCGGGACCTCGACGAGGGGGCCGATGACCGCGGCGAGAGCGGCGCCGCTCCCGATGCCGAAGCTCGCGATGGCGACGGCGATGGCGAGCTCGAAGTTGTTCGAGGCGGCGGTGAACGAGACGGTCACCGTCTGCGAATAGCTCGCGCCGATCCCCTTCGCGACGAAGAACGCCAGCACGAACATCACGACGAAATAGACGACCAGCGGCAACGCGATGCGCAGCACGTCGAAGGGCAGCTCGACGATGGTTTCGCCCTTCAGCGAGAACATCACGACGATCGTGAAGAGCAGCGCGACGAGGGTCAGCGGCGCGATGCGCGGGAGGAAGCGCGTCTCGTACCACGCGAGCCCCCGTGCCGGCACGAGGAGGCGGCGCGAGAGGTAGCCCGCCGCGAAGGGCACGCCGAGATAGATCGCCACGCTCTTCGCGATCTCGCCGACCGGGACGTCGACGACGAAGCCCTCGAGCCCGAGCCAGCCGGGCAGGATCGTCGCGTAGAACCAGGCGTAGACGGAGAAGAAGAGCACCTGGAACAGCGAGTTGAACGCGACGAGCCCCGCGCAGTACTCGCGGTCGCCCTGCGCGAGGTCGTTCCAGACGATCACCATCGCGATGCAGGGCGCGATGCCGACGAGAATGAGCCCCATGCGGTATTCCGGCAGATCGGGCAGCAGCAGCACCGCGAGGGTGAACATGAGCAGCGGCGCGATCAGCCAGTTGAAGAGCAGCGTCAGCCCGAAGACGCGCCGATTGCGGAAGACCTTCCCGAGCTCGTCGTAGCGGACCTTCGCGAGCGGCGGGTACATCATCACGATCAGCCCGACGGCGATCGGGATCGAGGTCGTCCCGACGCTGAGGCGATCGAGGGCCCGCGTGAACCCGGGCGCCGCGAAGCCGAGCGCGACCCCGACGCCCATCGCGAGGAAGATCCAGAGGGTCAGGAACCGATCGAGAAAGGCGAGTCGATCGCGCATCAGAGACCTCCGATCAGCGCCTTGAGCCGGCGCAGCGTGCGGGGCTCGATGCAATAACAGACGCGCGGGCCGTCGATCTCGCCCCGGATCAGGCCCGCGTCCTTCAGGACCTTGAGATGCTGGGAGACGGTCGATTGCGCGAGGGGCAGGGCCTCGACGAGCTCGCCGCAGACACAGGCCTCGCGCCGGACGAGGAGGCGCAGGATCTGGACCCGAGCCGGATGACCGAGGGCCTTGGCCAGGCCGGCCAGCTCTTCGTCGGCCGGGGCGCCCTCGATGGGACGCAGGTCGGCGGCGTCGTCGTCGGGCGGGGGGCAGCAGGCGGTCGGCGGAGGCTGCTTCATCGTAAAAGAACGATAAAGAGGCGCGCGGCCAGGGTCAAGCCGGGGCGGCGCGCGAACGACGACGCTCAGCCGTCGATCGCCGTGCCGCCCGTGATGTCGTCTGCGTATTTGTGGATGCGGGTGTAGAGGTCGTAGCGATCGCGCTCGGAGAGGTCGTGGTCGGCGAGGGTGGCCATCAGGTGGTCGAGGAAGCGGGCGAGGTGACGGATCCCGATGCCGAGGCCGGCATGCACGACGTGGAGCGGGCGGCCGGAGTAGCGGATCGGACCGCCGAGGGCGGCGGCGAAGAACTCGCGCTGCATCCGGCGCAGGCGATCGGTCTCGACGCCCGCGAAGAACGGGGCGAGCAGCGGGTCTGCGAGGACGCGGCCGTAGAAGGCCTCGACCACGGCCGCGATCGCGCGCTCGCCGCCGAGCCGTTCGTAGAGGGTCGAGACTCCGTTCGTCATGGACGTTCCCTCCCGATCCGTGTTCCGGCCTGCGCCGGTTAGAGGCGCTCGATCGCGAGGGCGATGCCCTGACCGCCGCCGATGCAGAGCGTGACGATGCCGCGCCGGCAGCCGTCGCGCTTCATGCCGTGCATCAGGCGCGTCGCGAGCACCGCGCCGCTCGCGCCGATCGGATGCCCGTGGGCGATCGCGCCGCCTTCGACGTTGACGATCTCCTCGGCGAAGCCGAGCTCGCGGAGGCAGGCGAGGGCAATGGCGGCAAACGCCTCGTTGATCTCGATGCGATCGACTTGATCGACCGTCCAGCCCGCCCGCGCGAGGGCTTGTCGCACGGCCGGGACCGGCCCGAGGCCGAAGAAGCCCGGCTCGACAGCGCCGACGCCGTAGCTGACCAGCCGGGCCATCGGTGCGAGGCCGTGCTTTTCGGCGAAGGCGCGCTCGGCGACGATCATGGCGGCGGCGCCGGAGTTCAGGCCCGGGGCGTTGCCGGCGGTGATGCTGCCGTCCTTGCGGAAGGCGGGCTTCAGCTTGGCGAGGGTCTCGGCGGTGGTGTCCGGGCGATTGTGTTCGTCGCGGGCGAAGGGCGTCGGGCCGCCGCGGCCGGGGATCTCGACGGTGACGATCTCGGCGTCGAATCGGCCCGCGGCCTGGGCGGCGCCGAAGCGCTGCTGCGAGCGCAGGGCCCAGCGGTCCTGGTCGTCGCGGCCGATGCCGTGTTTGTCGACGAGGTCCTCGGTATGCCAGCCGGCGTGCTTGCCGCTGAAGGCGTCGTGGAGCCCGTCGAAGAGCATGCTGTCGAGCAGCGCGACGTCGCCCATGCGCGCGCCCCAGCGCGCCTGGGGCAGGAGGTAGGGCGCGCGGTCCATGTTCTCCATGCCGCCCGCGATCGCGCAGTCGACGAGGCCGGCCTGGATCTCGAGGGCGGCGCTGGCGATGGCCTGGGCGCCGGAGCCGCAGACGCGGTTGACGGTCAGCGCCGGCACCTCGACCGGGAGCCCCGCGGCGATGCCGGCCTGACGCGCCGGGTTCATCTTGACGCCGGCCTGGATGACGTTGCCCATCACGAGGTTCTCGATCGCCTTCGCCGGCAGACCCGAGCGTGCGAGGGTCTCCCGGATCGCGACGGCGCCGAGGTCGGGGGCGGCGATCTCCTTGAGACTCCCTCCGTAGGTTCCGATCGCGGTGCGCACGGGATGGCAGAGGACGACTTCTCGCGGGGTCATGGGAGGCTCCTGGGTCTGGGCGCGGTGACCAGAGGATCGGGGCGAATGCGGCTTTCGTAAACCTCTGGCGGGAAGACTCGGCGGGTTATGCTCGACACGAGCGGGGCGGGTCGATCCGCGGGCCCTTCGAAAGGGACGGAGTCGAGCCGGTCGGAGGAGGGGAGATCGTCGTGCGGCCTCTACGAAGCTTCTTCGCCGGGGGCCTCCTCGCTCTCGTCTGGGGCGCCGAGTCCCAGGCGAGCGAGGGGGTGCTCGAGATCAACGCGACCTGTGCGGCCGTCGGCTGCTTCGCGGGGGATGCCGCCGGACTGCCCGTCGAGATCATCCATCCGGGGAGCTACCGCCTGACGAGCAATCTCGTCACGACGGATCCGAACCAGACCCTCATCTCCATCACCAGCTCGGAGGTCACCCTCGATCTCGGGGGCTTCGCGCTGAAGGGCCCGAACTTCTGTCTGAATCCCGTCACGACGCCCTGCAGCCAGCTGGGCACGGGCGTCGGCATCGACGTGACCAGCGATTCGGACCGCATCTCCCTCCGGAACGGCCAGATCGAGGGGATGGGCAACACCTGCGTCCGAATGGCCGGCGGCATGGGCCAGATCCACGGCCTCAACATCGAGGCCTGCGGCGGCGACGGCATCTTCATCGGATTCCTCTCGAACGTCTTCGACAACGTCGTGCGGCGCTGCGCCGGATCCGGCATCCGGTTCACCGGCTCGGCCAACGTCCACCACAACATTTCCGACCTGAACGGCCAGGCGGGCTACCTGAACGGGGACGTTTCCCCGATCTCGGCGACCCTGCTGTCCGACAACATCGCGACGCAGAACGGCGGCCCGGGGCTTTCGCTTCGGACCGGTGATGCCTATCGCGGCAACGCCCTGCGCGCGAACAACGGCGGCAGCGACAATCCCCAGGTCACGGGCGGCCTCTCGCTCGGGAGCAACCTCTGCGGAAACGCGGCGTGTCCCTAGGCCCGACGCCCGACGGCGAGATGCTCGTCGAGATCGCGCGCATGAAGATGCCCTTCGGGCGCTATGCCGGAACGCGATTGATCGACCTGCCCGAGCCCTACGTCGTCTGGTTCCAGAAGAAGGGCTTCCCGCGTGGGCGGCTCGGCGAGCTGCTCGCGACCCTCTACGAGATCAAGGCCAACGGCCTCGAGCCGCTGCTCGCGTCGCTGCGCGAGCCGACGGATCCGCGCTACCGCGCGGCGGATCCGCGCGGGTTTCGAGAGGGCGATCGCTGATCGGAATCGACGACTCGGGCCGGCACGCAGCACGGGCGCTAGTCTTGGCAGCGCTCGCCCGAGCAGAAGGAAAAGGCCATCGCCGTGCCGGATCCGACCCTCTTGCTGATCGTCGCCTTTCTGCTCGTGGCCCTCGGGCTGATGGGCACCGTGCTGCCGGCGCTCCCCGGCGTCCCGCTCGTGTTCTTCGGCCTTGCGCTCGCGGCCTGGGCCGAAGGGTTCCAGTTCGTCGGGGCTGGGACGCTCTCGGTCCTCGGGCTGCTCGCGCTCCTCGCCTACGGCGTCGACCTGGTTGCGGGGGCCCTCGGCGCGAAGAAGTTCGGTGCGAGTCGGCTCGCCATGCTCGGTGCGGCGCTCGGAACGCTCATCGGGGTGTTTCTCGGAGTTCCTGGTCTGATCCTCGGCCCCTTCGTCGGCGGCGCCGCCGGCGAGCTCTATGCGCGGCGCGATCTTCGACAGGCCGGCCGCGCGGGACTCGGGGCCTGGCTCGGCCTCGTGGTCGGCGGCGCGACGAAGCTCGCCCTGACCTTCTCGATGCTGGCAGTATTCCTGGCCAAGCGGCTGCTCTGAGCCGCTCTCGTTCAGCACTCGCTCAGCAGGCCTCGATCGCCTTCCGGACGAGCTCCGGATCGACCGTCGACTTCGGGACCTTCGCCCGGCTCCGGCTCGAAAACCAGGACCGCACGTCCGCCTCGAGCCCCATCCCGTGCATGTAGTTGTAGAGCGCCGCCCGGAGCCCCTCGCCGAAGAGCTCGGGATCGCATCCCGTCGGATCGACGAAGGCGAGGTCGTTGCGCGCGAAGCGCGGCGCGGCGCCCTTCCTCCGGCGCGAGCTCGTCGATTCGACGAGCTCGATGCCGTAGCGCGCGGGATCCTGCCCGATCGGGCTGTGGGCCGTCGCGGCGAAGCGATGCCAGAAGGCGGACTGGATGCAGCCCGCTTCGAAGAGCTGCCGGACACGCTCGAGGGCGTCGATCGTCTCCTGCGCGGTCTCGGTCGGGAAGCCGTACATGAGATAGGCGTGCACCATGATGCCGGCTTCGCTGAACGCGTGGGTGACCCGCGCGACCTGCTCGACGGTGACGCCCTTCTTCATGCGTTCGAGCAGGCGATCCGAGGCGACCTCGAGGCCGCCGCTGAGCGCGACGCAGCCCGAGCGGGCGAGCAGACGGGCCAGCTCGGGGGTGAACGCCTTCTCGAAGCGGACGTTGCCCCACCAGGTGATCGTGATCCCGCGTTCGAGGAGCTCTTCGGCCATGGCCTTGAGGCCGGCGGGCGGGGCGGCCTCGTCGACGAAGTGGAAGCCCGTCTGCCCGGTCTCGGCGATCAGCGCCTCGATGCGATCGACGAGCAGCGCGGCGGGTGTCCGGTCGTAG
>JBIPOQ010000155.1:0-7859 GCA_044379055.1 Myxococcota bacterium | reverse complement strand
CCCGCGCTCTCCGAGAGCTTGCGGATCTCGTCGGCGACGACCGAGAAGCCCCGGCCCGCCTCCCCCGCCCGCGCCGCCTCGATCGAAGCGTTCAGCGACAGGAGGTTCGTGCGGTGCGCGACCGAGGTGATGATCTCGGTGATCTGATGGACGTGGCGCGTCTTGGCTTCGAGCTGGAAGACCTTGACCCCCGTGCTCTCCGCCCGCTCGAAGACCGCCTTCATCTTCTCGATCGCGAGCCGCGCGACCTCGACGCCGGTCCCGGCCTTCTGGTTCGCCTCGGCGGCGAAGCCGAAGGCCTCGCGGGCCCGGCCCGCATTGAGGTCGATCTCGCTCGAGATCTCGGCCATGCGATGCGAGGCCTGTCCGAGCAGCTCCTGCTCCTGGGCGACGCCCGAAGCGACCTGGGCCACCGTCGACGACACGCCTTCGCTCATCCGTCGCAGCTCGCCGAGCACGGCCTCGAGACCGGTCGACGAGGCCGCCACCGAACGCGAGGTCTGTTGCACGCTCGCCACGAGCTGGCGCAGCCGCACGAGCATGTCGGCGAGGCCGCGGTAGAGCTCGTCCATCTCGTCGGGCAGCCGCGAGGGTCGGTGCGAGGCGAGCTCGAGCCGCAGGTCGCCCTCACGGATCCGCTCGGTCGCCCGGCGAAGCTCCTCGAACTTGACGCCGAACATGCGCGAGAGGAAGAAGCCGATGATGCCGCCGACGCCGAGCGCGACGAAGAGCGTGCCCCAGGTCGAGAAGGCGATGCCGAGGCGCTGCGCGAGGTCGGGCATGAGCGAGGTCGCGCCCGCCACCACGAAGGAGCCGATCACGAATTTGGCCGTCAGGGATACGTGCACGCCCGCGTATCGGTCCTGCCGGGGGAATGCTTGACGGTCGCGGGGGCGACGAACGCCTAGAAATGATGCCGAGCGGGATCGACGGGCAGCCCCCGGACGCCCCGACCGGCGACGATCCGCCCGATTCGGGTGACCCGCACCCCGAGGCGCCGCGAGAGCGCCTGCGGATCGGCGGCGAGGCGACCGGGTGCGAGGCCGAACAGGAGCTCGTAGTCCTCCCCGCCCGCCGCCTGCAAGGCGATCGGATCGATTCCGAGCCTGACGCAGTCTCCGTCGAATCCCCGAGCCCGGGGCAGCGATTCGGCCTCGACCTCGGCGGCGACCCGCGAGGCCCGGACGAGCTGGCCGAGATCGCTCGCCAGTCCGTCCGAGAGGTCGATGCAGGCCTTAGCCCCGCGGAGCCGGGCGAGGCGCCGCCCTGCCTCGAGGCGGGGCTCGGGGACGTGGCGCAGGGGCGTTCCGTGTCGATCCGAAGCGAGGCGCCGGAGCGCGGCGAGACCGAGCACCCCCGTCACGAACAGCTGATCGCCCGGGGCGAGCCCCGTTCGGCGGAGCGCTCGCCCGCGCTCGACCCGCCCGATCACCGTCACCGCCAGGCTGCAGGCCGCCGCCCGCGACAGGTTCCCGCCGACGAGGGGACAGCCGAAGCGCCCGGCCTCGAACACGACGCCGCCGATCAACCCGTCGAAGACGGCGACGGGCAGCGTGTCGGGGGCACACAGGCCGAGCAGCACGCCGACCGGCTCGGCCCCCATCGCCGCGAGGTCGGAGAGGTTCACGGCGATCGCCCGCCGCCCGATCGCGCGCGGCGTCTCGCGCGCGAAACGAAAATGCACGTCCTCGACCAGGGTGTCGGTCGAGAACACGAGCTCCTCGCCCGCTCGGCCCCGGAGCAGCGCCGCGTCGTCGCCGATCCCGAGCGTCCAGCGACCGCCCGGCTCGACCCCGGTTCGCCGGACGATGCGCGCGATCAACGCCTGCTCACCGAGGTCGGACAGTCTCTTCGGGACGGGGCGCGGCATGGGCGCAGCGTAGGCCGCGCCGCTTCCGCGCGGCAAGCGGGCGGGACTCAGTCGCGCTCGGTCGGACCCGCGAGATCCCCGGCGGCCGAGATCGGCGCCCGGCCTGAGTTCCGCGGGGTCATCGCCCGGCCGGCCTTGCGCTTGCGCGTCGGCGTTCGCCACGCCGGCGGCTCGACGAGGACCCGGTCGAGCACTTCCCGCATGTGGCTCACGGGCACGAACTCGATCCGCTTCTTCAGCTCCTTCGGGATCTCGCGCAGGTCCCCGACGTTGCTCGCGGGGATGATGATCGTCGTGATCCCGCTCCGGAGCGCCGCGAGGGCCTTCTCGCGCACCCCGCCGACGGGCAGCACCCGACCCCGCAGCGTGACCTCGCCCGTCATCGCGACGTCCGCCCGCACCGGAATCCCCATCGCCAGCGAGGCGATGGCCGTCGCGATCGCGACGCCGGCGGAGGGGCCGTCCTTGGGTGTCGCACCCGCCGGAACGTGGACGTGGATCTGATGATGCGAGAACTCACGATCGTCGAGGCCGACTTCGGCGAGAATCGAGCGCACGTAGGAGAGCGCGGCCTGGCCGCTCTCCTTCATGACGTCGCCGAGCTGGCCGGTGAGCATGAGACCTCGTCCGTGCGAGAGGTTCGCCTCGAGCGAGAGCACCTCGCCGCCGCCCTCGGTCCAGGCGAGCCCGTTCACGAGGCCGATCTCGGACTGCTTGCTGGCGTGGTCGTTCCGATAGGGCGGCGGACCGAGGTACCGGTCGAGCGCCTTCCCGTTGATGACGACGTCGGCGAGATCGCCCTCGGCTCGCTTGCGCGCGACCTTTCGGCAGATCGCGGCGACCTGGCGCTCGAGATGGCGGACGCCGGCCTCGTAGGTGTACTCGCTGCAGAGCGACTGGACGGCGCTCTTCGTCCAGGTGACGTGCTCGACCGCCATCCCGTGCTCCTCGACCTGGCGAGGGATCAGGAAGTGCGTCGCGATCTCCGCCTTCTCCTCCGGCGTGTAGCCGGACAGCCGGATCACCTCCATGCGATCGCGCAGGGGCGCGGGGATCGGCTCGAGCATGTTGGCGGTCGCGATGAACAGAACCTTCGAGAGGTCGAAGGGCGTGTTCAGGAAGTGGTCGCTGAACTCGCGATTCTGCTCGGGATCGAGGACCTCGAGCAGGGCCGCCGACGGATCGCCGCGGAAATCGGCGCCGAGCTTGTCGATCTCGTCGAGCATCATCACGGGATTGCTCGTGCCCGCCTGCTTGATCCCCTGGATGATGCGTCCGGGAAGGGCGCCGACGTAGGTCCGGCGATGACCGCGAATCTCGGCCTCGTCCCGCACGCCGCCGAGCGAGACGCGTACGAACTCCCGCCCCATCGCCCGGGCGATCGAACGACCGAGAGACGTCTTGCCGACGCCCGGCGGGCCGGCGAAGCAGAGGATCGGACCGCGCGAGTCCTGGCGGAGCTTGCGGACGCCGAGGAACTCGAGGATCCGGTCCTTCACGATCGAGAGATGGGCGTGGTCGCGGTCGAGGATCGCGCGCGCCTCTTCGAGGCCGAGACGGTCGACGGAGCAGCGATCCCAGGGCAGATCGACGACCCAGTCGAGATAGTTGCGGACGACCTGGGCCTCCGGGCCGTCGGGGTGCATCCGTTCGAGCCGGCGCAGCTGGCGCATCGCCTCTTCGCGGCTCGTGTCGGGAAGATTCGCTTCTTCGACCTTCAGCCGGTAGTCGTCGAGCTCGTCGGCACGGGGATCGGTCTCGCCGAGCTCGGTCTGGATCGCGCGAAGCTGCTCGCGCAGGAAGGTCTCGCGGTGGTCGCGGGACGGCTCTTCGACGACGGGGCGGTGGAAGTCCGCCCGCGTCGAGGTCGCCTCGAGCTCGCGCTGCAGGAGCGCGTCCACCCGACGCAAGCGCGCCAGGGAGTCCTGGATCTCGAGGACCTCCTGGGCCTCCTCCAGCCGCAGGCGGAGGTTGGACGCCACGAGGTCCGCGAGGCGACCCGGGCTCTGGACGTTGGTCGTGATCGCGAGGACCTCGGGCGGCAGGTTCTTGAGCGGGAGCAGCTCCTCGACTCGCGCCCGGACCGCGCGCGTGAGCGCCTCGCCCTCGACCGTCCAGTCGTCGCTGCCCTCTTCGCCCGACGCGAAGGGCGAGACGCGAACCCGCGTGCACCGGTCGTGCTCGATCACCGAGTCGATGCGCGCCTTGCCGAGCCCCTGGACCAGGACCTTGAGACGTCCGTCGGTCATCTTCAACGTCCGCATGACCATCGCCACGGTGCCGATGCGGTGCAGGTCGTCGGGGTCCGGATCGACGGTCTCCGGATTGCGCTGTGCGACGAGCAGGATGAGGTGATCGCCGTTCAGCGCTTCTTCGACGGCCGCCATCGAATGTTCCCGCGCCACGAAGAGCGGAAGCACCATGTACGGAAAGACGACGAACTCGCGAAGAGCGAGGACCGGGAGCTCTTCCGGGAGATGGTCAGCCGGGGGCGTGCGTTCCATGAGAGCATTAGCGGCCGGGAGCGAGTCGACTTGAGGCGCGAGATTCGATTCCGCATCACGAGTTGAAACGGGCGCGCAGGCGGCAGAACGTCGGCAATTTCGACCGACGATGTGCAGAGAGCCGACTCAATCCAGCGGTACGAAACGCTGTCCCGAAACCTCGACCAGAAAGGGGCGTCGACGTGCATTGCCGTCGGGCAGCATCGTCAGCGATCCCGAAGCGCCGGGAAACGCGCGCGTCGCCAGCAGCCCCTCGAGCATCGACGCCCGATCCCGCCGACGGGCGGCGAGCTGCTGAAGAACGAGCCCGGCCGCATCGAAGCCCTGCGCCGCGTACACGTCGGGCGCCCCCTCGAACGTGCGCTGGTACTCGTCGACGAAATCGCGGACGACGCCGACGTCGCTCGCGGCGAAGAACGGCGTGCTCACGACGGCACCCGCGACGTGGCGATCGGCGCCGCGCAGCAGGTCCGAGTCGAGCCAGTCGCTCGAGCCGAGCAGGCGTGCCCCGCGAACGCCCTGCAGCGCGAGACCGGGCGCGATCATCGCGACGGCCTCCGCGGAGTCCGGGATGAAGAGCACGTCGAAATCGACGATCGGCGGGAGCGGATCCCCACCCGGTCCGACCGTCTCGAACGCCGCACGCCGAGCCGCCGCGGCCTGGGCCGGCGGCAGCGATCGTGCGGCATCGACGGCGCGATCCCGCGCTGCGATCGCCTGTCGCTCTCCGGCGCTCAAGAAACGGAAGCCGACCATCTCCTTGATCACGTTCGAGAAGTCGGTCTCCTCGGGCGCATAGCTCGCCATCGCGACGAGCTTCCCGCCGCGCGCGACGATCGCGTCCCAGTAGAGCTTGCGCATGCCGCGCCCATACCGCGTCCTCGGATAGAGCACGCCGAATCGCCGCGCCGAGAGCTGATCGAACGCGTGGTTCACGAGCACGTCGACCTCGTCCGCGGGGGTCGTCCGCGTGCGGAGCACGAACTTGCGCCCCTGGGTCACGTCCTCCCGGTTCGAGAGGGTGACGAGCGGAATGCCCTCGGCCTCCGCAGCCTCGGCCGAAGCCATCACCTCTTCGCTGAAGACCGGCCCGAGGATCGCGACGACGTCCTCCGACGCGGCGAGCTCGCGAACGGCAGCCGCCGCTCGCGCCGGGTCTCCCGCAGAATCGCGCACGACGAGCCGGACGTTCGGACGATCGTCCCGATCCGACTCCACGACGAGCCCGTCGGACAGCGCGGCCGACGCCCCTTCCTCGCGCGTCTCGAAGACGCCCGCGGCGAGCAGGATGCCGCGAAGACTCGCTTCGCCGAACTCGGCGAAGTCTCCCGAGAGCGGCAGGACGACACCGAGCGTCCCCTCCGCACCGCGCGTGTCCCGGCGCGTGTACTCGGAGAGCTCCCGGAGCGGAACGAGCTCGGCCGGCGCCGCGACGGCCCGATCGGCCGGCCGGCTCGCGAGCTCGCTCGTGAGGGATCGCGCGAGGGCTTTCTGCTCGTCGTTCTCGGCGAGGCGCTCCGCCCGCTCGATCGCGCGCGCCGCGTCGTCGGCACTGCCCGCAGAGATCGACCGTCGCGCCAGCTCGAGGGCCACCTCGCCCGCCGGCGACCGATGATCGAGATCCTCGAGCATCGCCTCGAGCTCGGCGCTCGCCGCGCTCGAGACCAGCCGCTCGATCTCCTGGTCGACCGTTCGCCGCTCCGCGGCGAGCGATGCCGCCGCTCGCCCATCGCCGCGCGCGGATTTCGTTTCCTCGCGCAGGACCGAGCGGAGGTGGGCGAGGTGCTTCATGCGCTCGATCGGCGTCTGGGAGAGCGAGACCCGCAGCTGGAGAGCTGCCCGGGCGTCCTCCGGCGAGAGGCGACGCAAGTCGACCGGATCGAGCAGGCCTCGGGCGGCGACGCGGCGATCCCGGCCGTACTCGAGCTCGGCGAGGCGCAGGCGGGCCGCCGGCTCTCGATCGGAGCCCGGGTGCTGCGTCAGGATGCTGCCGAGCCAGCGAACCCCCTCCTCCTGGCGACCTTCCTGGAAGGCGAGCTCGGCGAGCTTCATGGCGGCATCGTCCGCCATCGGGCTCGCCGGATAGGCCGCGATGAATCCTTCGAGGGCCTGAGCGCCGGATTCGGCGGGACCGGCCGTGAGCCGCGCGACGGCCGCGTCGTAGGCTGCCCGTTGCTCGTCGGGCACGCGCGTCGGAGCGAGGCCGGGCCCCGTGCACGCCATGCTGCTCGCGAGGAGGATCGCCGCGAGCCCATGGGCTCCGCACGTTCGTCTCGACATCGACCCGCCCCCCTGCGAGCTCTTCGTCCGGCCCGCGTTCAATCGAACAGATCGCGCAGCTTCTCGACGAATCCTCTCGTCGTCGGCGAGACCTCGTGGCCCGATTGGGCCGCAAACTCCTCGAGCAGCTCGCGCTGGCGGGAATTGAGCTTCGTGGGCACCTCGACGAAGACCTTGACGTAGAGGTCCCCTCGCATCTTCTTCAGCTGCTCCGGGTCGAGCCGCGGCTGGAGCGGCGGCAGGCCCTTGCCCCGCAACCGGAGCACGCGACCCGATTGCGTGCCCTCCGGAATCGAGAGCTTCACCCGCCCGTCGAGCGTGGGGACGTCGATCTCGCCGCCGAGCGCCGCCTGCACGAACGGGATCGGGACCTCGAGATGGAGGTCGGTTCCCTCGCGTCGGAAGAGCGGATGCTCCCGCAGCACCATCACGACGTAGAGGTCTCCGGGCGGCCCCCCCGCGATGCCGGCTTCGCCTTCTCCCGTGACCCGCAGCCGGGCCCCCTCCTCGATGCCCGGCGGCACCTTCACCTGGATGGTCTGCTGCCCCTCGACGCGCCCCGCGCCCCGACAGGTCGGACACGGGTTGGTGATGACCTCGCCCGCGCCGCCGCAGGCATCGCAGGGCCGGGTGACCCGGAAGAATCCCTGCTGGAAGACGAGCTGTCCCGTCCCTTCACAGCGCCCACAACGGGAGGGCTTGGCCCCCTCCGCCGCGCCGGAACCGGAACAGGTCGAGCAGCGATTCATGCGCGGAATCTTCAGACGAGGCTCACAGCCGTTCACGACGTCGTCGAGGGTGATCTCGAGGTTGTACCGGAGGTCCGCGCCGCGCTGTCCGCGCCCACGGCGGCTCCCCCCTCGCCCGCCACCGCCGCCGAAGATGTCGCCGAAGAGATCGTTGAAGAGATCGCCGAAATTGCCGAGATCCCCGAAATCCGCGCCCGGACCGCCGCCCGGACCGCCCAGCCCGGCATGGCCGAACCGGTCGTACCGGGCGCGCTTCTCCGCGTCGGAGAGTACGGAGTAGGCCTCCGAGACCTGCTTGAAGCGTTCTTCGGCCGCCGGATCGTCGGGATTGCGATCCGGATGACATTCCATCGCGAGCTTGCGATAGGCCTTCTTGAGTTCGGTCTCCGACGCGCCGCGTTCGACGCCGAGCACGTCGTAGTAGTCCCGCTTGCTCACGCTCTGGCCCTCTCGATG
>JBIPOQ010000154.1:0-7864 GCA_044379055.1 Myxococcota bacterium | reverse complement strand
GCGTACAGCACGCCGCAACCGAGCGAGATCGCCATCGGGACCATCGGGACGGCGGGGACGGCGTCCTCGAACATGAGGGGCAGGAGGCCGAAGAACGTGGTCGCGGTCGTGAGCACGATCGGGCGGAAGCGCAGGACGGCGGCGGTGCGGACGGCGTCGGTGAACTCGAGGCCCTGCTCGCGGAAGCCGTTGATGCTGTGGACCATGACGAGGGAGGCGTTCACGACGACCCCCGACAGCGCGACGATCCCGAGGACGGAGAAGAAGACGACGTCCCAGCCGAGGATCCAGTGGCCCAGGACGGCGCCGACCACGCCGAACGGGATCACGCTCATGATGATGAACGGCTGCAGGTAGGAGCTGAGCGGAATCGCGAGCAGCACGTAGATGAGCAGCAGCGCCATCGCGAAGCCGGTCAGCACGCCGCCCGCGGCATCGGCCTGCTCGCGCTGCTCGCCGCCGAGGCGGTAGTCGACGTCGGGATAGGCCTCCTTCAGCGCGGGGGACCACTCGGCGAAGGCGGCGAGGACCTGCTCGGGGGTCGAGATGCTGCGGTCCATCTCGGCGGTGACGGTGACGACGCGCTGGCGGTCGGTGCGGCGGATGCTCGAGAAGCCGCGCGTAATGGTCGCGTCGGCGACGGCGGAGAAGGGGACCTCGACGCCGTCGCGGGTCCGGATGCGCATGTCCTCGAGGGAGCCGAGGGATTTTCGCTCGGACTCGGGGTAGCGGACCATGACGCGCACGTCGTCGCGCCCGCGCTGGATGCGCTGCGCCTCTTCGCCGTAGAAGGACTGGCGGACCTGACGGGCGAGATCGTTCTGGGTCAGTCCGAGGGGGAGGGCGCTCTCGCGCACGGCGAGCTGGATCTCCTGCTTGCCCGATCGGAACGAGTCGGCGACGTCGTAGACGCCGGCGAAGCTCGCGATGAACTGCTTGACGAGCGCAGATGCGCCGGTCAGCGCTTCGAGATCGTCGCTGCCGTAGAGCTCGATGTTGATCGCGTCGCCGACGGAGAAGGCGTCGGAGCCGAAGACGAGCTCGACGGCGTCGGGCACGGGGCCGGTCTTCTCGCGCCAGCGGGCGAGGACCTCGTCGGTCGTGATCTCGCGCTCGATCGCAGGGATGAGCTCCATGCCGAGCTCGGCGAGGTGTGACCCGCCCTGGGCGCCGGGATCCTGCGGTCCATCGCGCGCGAGCTGCTCGCCGATCGAGCCGAAGGTATGGACCACGATCTGCTGCCCGGGATACTCGGCCTCGATCTCGGCGCGCAGCTCGTCGGCGGCGCGCTGGATCTGGGCGACCGCGAGCTCGGTCCGCTCGAGGGGCGCGCCGCGCTCCATCGTCAGCGTCGCGTAGGCGATGTTGCCCGCGACCTGGGGAAAGAACTGGTAGCGGAGCCGCCCGCTCGCGAAGAGCGCGATCGTCAGAACGAGGATGCCGACGCATCCGACGACGACGGCGTAACGCCATTCGAGGGCGCCGTCGAGGAGCTTTCGATAGTGGACGCTGCCGAGGCGCTCGAGCCAGCCGATCATCCCGTCCTGAAACTTCGTCCAGCGCGCGACGAAGGGATTCGGTCGGTCGTTCTTCGACGAGATTCGCCGATGAGCGAGGTGGGCGGGCAGCACGAACTGGGACTCGATCAAGGAACAGGCCAGGCAGAGGATCGCCGTCAGGCCGATCACGCCGAAGAATCCGCCCATCCGCCCCGGCACGATCATGATCGGCAGGAAGGCTGCCATGCTCGTCAGTACGCCGAAGACGACCGGGACGTGGACGGCCTGGGTTCCGCGAATCGCGGCCTCGACCCGGTCGTCGGTTTCTCCCTCGGCGGTGTGGACGCTCTCGCCGATGACGACGGCGTCGTCGGTCAGGATCCCGAGGACGAGGATCAGCGCCATCACGGTCATCGTGCTGAGCGTGATGTCGAAGAACGGGAACAACATGAACGCGCCCAGGATCGAAACTGGGACCCCCGCTGCGACCCACATCGCGAGCCGGAAGCGCAAAAAGAGCGCGAGCACGACGAGCACCAGCAGGAGCCCGCTCCAGGCGTTGTTGGCGAGAACCTCGAGGCGGGTCACGAGATCCATCGACTCGTCGTTGAAGATCGTGACTTCGACGCCCTCGGGCAGCGTCGCGCGGAAGCGCGGGACCCACGCCTTCACGGCCGCCGCCGCGTCGAGCACGTCCTCGTCGCCGATCAGCTGGACGCGGACGACGACCGAGGGCTCGCCGTTGAAGAGGCCGCGCAGATCCGTGTCCTCGAATCCGTCGACGACCTGGCCGAGGTCGCCGATGCGGACGAGGGTCCCGTCCGTGCGGGTCAGGACGACGATCTTCTCGAACTCGAGGCCGCGATAGGCCTGGCCCTTCGCGCGCAGCAGGATCTCGCCGCCCTCGGTCTTGACCGAGCCGCCCGGCAGATCGAGAGACGCGTTGCGGACGGCCGCGGCGACGTGCTCGAGGGTCAGGCCGTGGCGGCGGAGGGTGTCCTCGGAGATCTCGATCGAGACCTCGTAGGGGCGGGCATAACGGAGCTCCGCCTGCGAGACCTCGGCGAGCTCCGCGATCTCGTCGCGGGCGCGCTGGCCGATCTCCTTGAGCTCGTACTCGTCGATGTCCCCCGAGATCGCGATCTTGAGGACGCCCCGCCGCATTTCGTATTTCGCGACCGTCGGCTTCTCGGCCTCGACCGGGAACGTGTCGATCGAATCGACCCGATTCTTGATCTCGGCGGTCGAGGCGTCGACGTCCGAGCCGATCACGAGCTCGGCCGTCACGTTGCAGGCGCCCTCGACTGCGATGCTGGTCAGTCGATCGAGATTGGGCGTGCCCTCGATCGCCTCTTCGATGCGCAGACAGACGGACTTCTCGACCTCCTCGGGCGAGGCGCCGCGGTACTCGACCGTGATCTGAACGGCCTCGGGCTCGATCGCCGGGAACTCCTCCTGGCGGATGCCGAGGAGCGAGAGAATCCCGCCGACGACCATCACGATCGCGAGCAGGTTGGCCGCGACCGGATTGTGGACGAACCAAGCGATCGCGCGATTCATGAGGACTTCGTCGCGCGGTTCGGGGCCTTCGCGCCCTCGCCGGGGCTCCCGCTCGGCGCGCTCCCGACGGCTTGGGTCGCGGAGCCGGCGGCTGCGCCGTCCGGTGGTCCGTCGACCGTGCGGACGAGAGCATTCTCGACGAAGGCCTGGAGCGGCGAGACGCAGATGCGCTCACCCGGGCCGAGGGGACCCTGGATCAGGACGTCGTCGCGGTCGATCCGAAGGACGCGGACCTTGCGCGAACGGAGCCGGCTCTCTGCGTCGACGACGAGGATCTTCTCGCCGTCTCGCAGCGCGTAACGCGGCACGACGATCACGTCCTTCGCCTCGGGGCCGACGATCTCGGCCTGGACGAAGAGGCCGACCGCGAGCGGGGGTCGGCTCTCGGCATCGCTCGCGCGATAGGGATCGTCGACGCGGGCGACGACGTTCATCATGCGGCTCTTCTCGTCGATCTCGCCCTCCGTGCGCACGATCCGTCCGGTCCACTCGAAGGGTCGACCGGCGAAGGTCGCCCGCAAGACGACCTCGGGGCCCTCGCGCGAGGCTTCGGCGGTCGTGATGCGCGGGTCCGGGAGGTCGAGGAAGGGGATCTCGTGGTCCGGGATGGGGAGGCGGATCTCGGCGTAGTCGGTCGCGTAGATGCGCGCGATCAGGTTGCCGCGGGTCACGAACTGGCCGATGTCGGCGTGCTCTTCGCGGACGCGGCCGTCGAAGGGCGCGCGGATCTGGCTTCGCTCGAGGTCCCGCCGCGTCTGCTCGAGGGCGGCACGGGCGTCGGCGACGGCGGCCTCCGCGACAGAGGCGGCGCGGCGTGCGTCCGCGAGCTGGGAGGGGCTCGCGACGCCGGCATCCGAGAGGCTCTCGCGGCGCTTCAGCTCGGAGGCCGCGAACTCGAACTCGCTCTCGGCGCGCTTCAGCGTCGCGGCCTGGCGCTCGACGGCGAGCTCGAAGTCGCGGCTCTCGATCCGCAGGAGCGATTCCCCCTGCTTGAAGAAGCCGCCGGGCGCGAAGGACGGCGAGAGCCAGACGACGCGGCCGGAGACTTCGGGAACGAGGTCGGCTTCGGTGCGCGGGGCGACGGTGCCCTGGGTGCGGACGCGGTGGCGTACGGTCGTCGTTTCGGCCGGAATGGTGCGCACGGTCTGGATCGCCCGCTCGGGCTCCTTGAACTCGACGCTCGGCGCCGTCGCGACGATCACGAACGCGCCGAACAGACAGAGCACGGCGATCGCGATCGGGACCCAGAGCTTCTGCGGAACCCTGTTCAACGTCTTCTGCAGGTTCATGATCGATCTCCCCCGTTCGGGGTCTGTGCCGTTGCCGTCCGGCCGGAATCGAGCGAGCGCTCGCGCAGGGTCTGTCGGAAGAGGCGCGAGAGGTCGTAGACCGCCTCGGAGGCGAGGGCGCCGTCGGCGGCTGCGATCGCGCGGGTGAGGCGCGCGAGCTCGACCTCGACCTGTGCGCGACTCGGCGAATCCAGAAACACGTTCCAGCCGAGGCGCGTATGGCTTCGCTTGAGGCGAAGGCCATGCGCCATCAATCGGAGCACCATGTTGCCGCTCGCCTCGACGAAGCAGTTGCCGAGCTCGGTGACGAGCTCGAAGTAGTCCTCGCTTCGCACACCGGGGCGCGTCATCGCGTCGAGGATCTCGAGCAGTCGCGCGCGCTGGGCGACGTCCGCTCGCTCTGTTCCGAGCCGCGCGGCCATCGCCCGAAAGCCCGAGATCGCCTCGAGGGTCTGGTCGACGATCTCCGGATCGGGCGAGTCGTCGAGGGCGAGCAGATGGCCCACGACATCGAGGCTCGCCTCTTCGAGGGGGGCCACGCGCGCGCCGCCCGGCGCGATGCGCGCGACACCGAGCTGCTCGAGGCGCTTGAAGGCCTCGCGCACGGTGCTGCGGTGGACCCCGAATCGCTCGGCGAGATCGCGCTCGGAGGGAAGACGTTCGCCGCAGCGGTACTGACCGCGGAGGATGTCGTCGCGCAACAGGGCAGCGATCGACGAATCCTGGCTCGTCGTCGGCATGGATTGGGACTCCGCTCGGGCGCGCGGGGAAAATTGGTCCGACCATGGTGGCGCGGCCAGCGGAGGTAGTCGAGCCCAAGTCTCGGCTTTTCTCGGGTCCAGGAGGGGTCCGAGGGTGGCCGAGAACGAATGAGGCCCGATTTGCCGAGCCCATGCGATCGAGTTGCGTGGGCGCGCTCTTCGATCTGGAGAGCCGAATGATCCGCAAGTGAAAATATTTTTGGGCACATCTTCCCAAACAACTAAAGTCGTGGCTAGACTCACCCGATATCGATTCCACCAGACGGCGACACGGCCGGGATGAAGGAGCAGACATGCGAGTCGGATCCAGATCGAGCTTGGCGATGGGCGGGGCGCTGGCCCTCGCGATGGGGCTTTCCCTGACGACGGCGACGGAGGCGGAGGCGAAGGCCCCGAGGATCAAGAGCTGCGCCGTCCCCGAGGCGGCATTCATTGCGACGGGCGCGGGCGACCGGGACGGGGACGGGCTCAGCGATTGTCGCGAGACGAAGCAGCTGCGCACGCTCGCCAACGACCCCGACACCGACGATGACGGCCTCATGGACGGCGAAGAGATCGAGCTCCGCTCGGATCCGCGAAAGGCCGACAGCGACGACGATGGTCTCGACGACGGCGAAGACGACTACTCCCGCATTCCCGAGCAGAAGGTCGAGGGCATCCTCGACGCGCTGACCTGTCCTTCGGTCGGCGTGGTCGGCACGATCTCGGTGCTCGGAACGACGGCCCTGCTCGACGCCGGGACCGAGTTCGAGGACGAGACCTGTCTCGAGCTGCGCGAGCTCCTCGCGGCCGGCGTGCTGGCCGGGACGCCGGTCATGGTCGAGATCGAGATCGCGGAGGATTCGATCGGCGTCATGACGGCGGTCGAGGTCGAGGTCGAGGACGACATCGACTACCACGACAGCGACGACGACGACAGCGACGACGACAGCGACGACGACGAGGACTAGAGCTTCGTTCGTCCGAAAAAAACCGGGCCCGCGCGCGCCGAGACGATCGGCGGCGCGGGCCCGATCCGTTTCCGGGGCTCGCCGGTCGTCCGAGGCGACGGCCGGCCAGCGGCGCGCTCCCGCTCAGACGAAGCGGACGCCGCCTTCCTCGAGCGGCAGCGATCGCAGCCGCCGGCTCGTCAGCGCGAAGATCGCATTCGCGATCGCGGGCGCGACGAGAGGCGTTCCGACCTCTCCGATGCCGCCGGGGGCCTCTTCGCTCTCGATCCGGGCGACGTGGATCGGCGGGACCTCGTACATCCGCGGGATCGGGAAATCGTCGAAGTTGCTCTGCTCGACGCGGCCCTTCGCCACGGTCACCTTCGCCCGCAGCGCGCCGAGGAGCCCCGTCACCGCCGCGCCGACGATCTGGGCCTCGACCTGGTCCGGATGGATCGCAATGCCGCAGTCGACGGCGAAATGGAGCGCCTCGATCTTCAGCGCGTCGGGCCTGCCGGACAGGGTCGCGATCAGCGCGACATGGCTCCCATAACACTGCATCGACGCGACGCCGAAGGCGCGCCCGTCGCCAGGTCGGGCGGAATACCCCGCCTCCTTCGCGGCCCGCTCGAGGACGGCGGCCTGACGCGGAAGTCCACCCAGCATCGAGAGCCGGAGCTCGACCGGATCGCGCCGCGCCGAGTGCGCCAGCTCGTCGAGGAAGCACTCGATCGCGAAGGCATTCTGCGCATGGGAGACCGAGCGCCAGTAGCCGACGCGGACACCGACCTCCTGGATCACCGTGCGCAATTCGAGATTCGGGATCGAGTAGCTGAAATCCGCCGTGCCCTCGGTCATGAACGGATCGAGACCGTCCTTGACGAAGACCGGGAAGAGCCGCGCCGTCACCGAGGGCGAGATCAACTTGTGCTCGAAGGCATCGACGCGTCCCTCCGCGACCGAGCCGCGGAGGAGATGCAGGCTCGGCGGGCGGTAGAAGTCGTGGGTCACGTCGTCCTCGCGCGACCAGACGAGCTTGATCGGCGTTCCCGGCACCGCCTTCGCGATCTTCACCGCCTGTCCGACGAAGTCCACGTCGAGGCGTCGGCCGAAGCCGCCGCCGATCGACTGGGCGTGCACGCGCACGCGCTCGAGGGCAACGCCTGCCGCCTCTGCCGCGATCGCCTGTGCGCCCTGCGGAAACTGGGTGCTCGCCCAGACCTCGACGCCGTCGGCGTCGACGCGGGCGACGCAGTTCTGCGGCTCGAGGGTCGCATGGGCGAGGAGCTGGGTCGAATAACGCGCCGAGATCGCCATGCTGCGCGCGAGGGTCGACCGGGCGTCGCCGATCTTCTGGACCACCGCGCCTGGGATCCCCGCCGCATGCTCGAGCGCGGTCCGGATCGTGCCGTCGTCGACCGAGGCGCCCGGGCCCTCGTTCCACTGGACGGCGAGGTCGTCGAGGGCAGCCTTCGCGGTCGGGAAGCGGTCGGCGACGACGGCGACCCCTTCGCCGAGATCGACGACGGCGCGCACGCCCGCGCGCTGCTTCGCCGCCGCGGCGTCGAAGGAAGCGACCGTCCCGCCGAGGACCGGACACTGCACGAGCGCGGCATGCAGCATGCCCGGGAGCGCGACGTCGATGCCGTAGCGGGTCTTGCCGCGGGCCTTGTCCGCGCCGTCGAGGCGGGGCAGGGGCTTCCCGATCACGCGGAACCGGCTCGCCGGCTTCAGCGCGATCGTCGCCGGGTCGGGGGCGGGGATGCTCGCGGCGGCCTCGGCGAGCTCCGCATAACGCAGACTGCCGTGCTCCGGATGGACGACGC
>JBIPOQ010000153.1:0-7891 GCA_044379055.1 Myxococcota bacterium | reverse complement strand
CGACGTCGACGCTCGGCGCCGAGGGCGGACGGAATTCCTTCGGGCTCGGCCCCTGTTCCGCGGCGATGGGCCCGGGCTCGAGCTTCGCGACCCGATCGGCGCGTTCGACGAGGGCTGCCTGGCGCCCGAGGGTCGCGGCGCGAGGATGGATCTCTTCCCAGTCGTACGTCCGCGCGGCGGCCGGACCCGAAGGCGAGGAGGCGACGAGGGGGGCAGGATCCTCCGCGATCTCCTCCGCCGCCGCCGAGACCTCGAGGGCGGCGTCCGGGGACGTCTCGGCTTCGGAGACCGTCGGCGCATCCACCGCGATCGGCTTCAGGATCGTCTCATCGGGCGACGAATCTGCGGGCGACGGAGCGCTGGCTTTCGTCGTGGGCGGCGGAGCGGCAGTGGGCACACCCTCCGCAGCGGCGGGGTCGTCGGTGAAGCCCATCATGCGCGCGAATTCCTGCTCGGACGCAGACAAGGTACGCGTATCCACGCGCATGGAGGCGTCGTGGATCGGAGCCGCGGCTCCTCCCTCGTTCTCCTCGGCGTCGGAATCGGACATGCACGGGCTTCCCGGAGGCGACGGCCCCCTCGTGCTGCGCATCGGTTGCGGCTTCGGGGGGCTTGATGCGCGCCGTGCGGTCGCGTGTGAAAGCCGGGTTTTCGTCGAGGCGACGTCTCGGTGTTATGCCCTAGTCGATGCTTCGGAGCAATCAGGCGCGGCGGCGCGGGGGGCCGCTCGCGATGCGGTCGGCCATGCTGCGCACCATGCGGACCGCGACGGCGGGGTTGCAGGTGACGAGCTGCTCGAGCTCGGCCTCGTTGAAGAGGCAGCACCAGGTGTCGCCGATCGCGCGCAGGTTCGCGTGGCGCCGGGCGCCGGTCAGGGTCGAGATGGCGCCGAGGAAGGTGCCTTCGCGGGCCTCGATCGCGACGACGCGATCGTCGGCCTCGACCGCGATCCGGCCGCGCAGCAGGAGCACGGTGTGCTGGGCGGGGTCGGCGACGCCGGCGATCGTCTCGCCGTCCTCGAAGCGCACGAAATAACGATCGAAGCCCGGCCCCCGGCAGATGGAAGCCCAGAGCGGATCGACCAGCGTATCGATGATGCGGGCGATCTCGGCCGGATCGGCCGGATCACGGCGCGCCGATGCGATCGTCGACGTGTCGAGGCCGAATCCGCTCGCGATCGCGCGGATGCGGGCGAGCACCTCGCCGGTGCCCCCCGGCCGACGCGAAGGATCGATGTAGAGCAGCTCCATCACGATCTCTTCGAGGGGCGGCGGGCAGTCGAGTGCCACGTCGGAGAGCGTCTGGAGACCGTAGATGTTGCCCTGCTCGCGGGTGCGCAGGACGTCCTGGCGTTTGTTGAGATCGATGCCGGTGAAGAGGGCCCAGGCCGTCGCACCGACGCCCCAGAGATCCGTCCGGAGATCGAAGGACTGGACCTTCGCTGACGCCTGCTCCGGCGCGCGGTAGCCATGGGTCCCGAGGCCGATCGAGAGCTGCCCCTGATGCAGCAGGCCCTTCGACATGCGCGAGGAGTGGGAGACACCGAAATCGGTCAGGACGTAGCCGCCGTTGCCGTCGAGCAGGACGTTCGAGGGCTTGACGTCGAGATGCAGGACCGAGGCGCGATGGGCGGCGCCGAGCGCCTGCATCAGGTCGGAGAGCAGCCGCCAGGTCTGCTCCGCCGAGAGCCTTCCGAGGAAGGGCCAGGCATCGGCGAGGCTTCCGGCCGGGAAGTACTGGATCGCCGCGAAGGCGGTCTCGCCGTCGATGTTCCAGTCGTAGAGCTTGGGGATGCGATCGTGTCGCACGGCGAGGAAGGCGGCGAGCTCGCGCTTGAGCGAGTTGCGGGCCTGGGGGTCGTGGGGCCGCGCCATGACCTTCAGCGCGACGAGCTTCGGCGGCGTGTCGGCGGGGGCCCCCTCGACGGAATCGAGACAGCGGGCGAGGAAGACGGAGCCGAAGCCGCCTCGGCCGAGGCGGCGCAGCACGCGGTATCGGAAGCGCGCGCGCAGCTCGTCGCCGGGCTGCAGGGCGCGAGCGGTCGGGACCTCGGCGGGTCCACCGGCGGTCGCCGTGCAGTCGAGCGTGACGTCGTCGCCGATCGACGTGTGGTCGAGGACGATCGTGCTCGAAGCGGCGTTTCCGGTCGTCGGGTTCGGAGCCCCCAAGGCGATCTCCGACCCCATCACGGCCTGACGGGTGCGAATCGGCAACCGGCCGAGCGCGCGCAGGCGAAGTGCGAGGGGTCAGGCTCTCTATCGGCGGAGGACGGGGCGAGCCACAGTGCGAAGCTCGCTCGGCGAGTACGGCTCAGCGCGAATTGCCGCTCGCCTGCCGGAGGGCTGCGGCGGCCTGCTCCGCGCGGTGCTCCTTGATGCCCCGCGGCACGACCCAGAGACACAGCACTGCCGTCACGCCGAACATCACGCGGTTGAAGCCCTGGTGCTCGAGCATCTCGGGGTCGGTGGTGATGAATCCGTCCCAGCCGAACCAGAGGCAGAACGCGACGAGCAGCACGGGCAGGAAGAGGGGATGGTAGAGCGGGTTCGGCGGCGGACCGCGTCGCTCGCGACGCGGGGCACCGGTCGCGGGCGCGTTCGGTCGGGCATCTCGCTGCGAATCCGATTCGGGCTTCTCGTGCTGGGTGGGCTCTTGCATGGTCGTCAGCATAGCGGGGGCCCCTTGGAGGCTGCACGGCCGCACGTGCTTGTAGGCGGGGGTCGCGGATGTCAAGCTCCGGACGCCCTGCGGCAGGGCGGGATTCCGTGTCCGGGAGGAGATCGGCAGGCTTGGCCGAGCAGAAGAGCTACATCACGCGGGGGGGCTACGAAAAGCTGCGGGCGGAGCTCGACTTCCTCTGGAAGGAGGAGCGCCCGCGCGTCACCCAGGCCGTCTCGGTCGCGGCCGCCCTCGGCGATCGATCCGAAAACGCAGACTACATCTACGGAAAGAAACGGCTGCGCGAGATCGACCGGCGGATCCGCTTCCTGACCAAGCGGATGGACGAGCTCGAGGTCGTCGACCTCGGGCCCCGCGCGCGGGCCGACCGGGTCTATTTCGGGGCCTGGGTCGAGCTCGAGGACGAGGACGGCGAGCGCGTGCATTACCAGATCGTCGGTCCGGACGAGTTCGATGCGGCGAAGGGCCGGATCAGCGTCGAGTCGCCGGTCGGACGCGCGCTGATGGGCAAGCGGACGGGGGACGAGGTCGTGGTCCGCCGGCCGAAGGGCGAGGCGACGTTCACGCTGATCGCCATCGACTATCGCATCGCGGAGCGCGAGGCGGAGTGAGCGTGCGATCCGATCCGGCCGGCGAGCCGTCGCTCTGGATCTTCGGCTACGGCTCGCTGGTCTGGCGGCCGGCGTTCCCCCATCGCGCGGCGTGTCGCGCCTGGATCGAAGGCCACGTCCGCCGCTTCTGGCAGGGCTCGACGGATCATCGCGGGCGTCCGGGTCGTCCGGGGCGCGTCGTGACGATCGTGCCCGAGGCAGACCCGGCGATCGTTCGCGAGCACGGGACGCCCGGCCGAACGCGCGAGGCGAGCCGCTGCTGGGGCACCGCCTATCAGGTCACGGCGGCCGAAGCCGAGTCGATCCTCGCCGGCCTCGATCAGCGCGAACGCGGCGGCTACCGACGGCTCGAGCTCGAGATCACCCTCGATGATCCGCTCGCCGGCGCTCTGCGCCCGAGCGCGGTGGTCCCCGGGCTCGTCTACGTCGCGGGTCCCGGCAACGACGAATACCTCGGTCCGGCCCCCCTCGCCGAGATCGCCCGGCAGATCGCTCGGGCGGAGGGGCCGAGCGGGGCGAACGCCGAGTACGTCTTCGAGCTCGCGGCGGCCCTGCGCCGGATGCAGGTCGTCGACGACCACGTCTTCGCCCTCGAATCCGCGGTGCGGGCCGTTCTCGGGCGGCCGGACGAGCCCGCCTGAGGAGACCCCGGCGCCCGGTTTTTCCGGAGGCCGGTTCAGGCTCCGGCGCGTTCAGACGATGGGGGCGGCATGGCGCTCGACCTCGTCTTCGTCTCGATCCTCTTGATCCTCGTGGCCATCGGCGCCTGGCGCGGCGTCGTGGCGAGCGCCGCGGGTCTGCTCGCCCTCGTCGCGGGCTATGGGGGGGCGCTCTGGGCCGCGACGCATCTCGCCGACCCGGTCGGGCGCACGCTCGTCGTCCCGGGGTTCCTGGCGCCGGCGGTGGCGGGGACGCTCGGCTTCGCAGTGGTCTGGCTGGTCGTCAGCGCGCTCGGGGATCTCGCGGTCGCCTGGGACCGGGAGCGGATCGAAGGGGCGGGACGCGGCGTGGCGGATCGGGTGCTCGGGGGTGCCGTCGGGCTCGTGCGCGGCGGCCTCGTCGTCGTGCTGCTGGCGGTGCTCGCGAGCTGGCTCGACGCGGCGCGGGATCTCGGGGCGATCAGCGGGCTCGCTTCGATGCCCGATGCCGGGGCGTCGAGCACGGTGGCGGCGAGCGGAAATCTCGTCGAGAGCGTGGTCGGGTCGGCGCTCTCGGACTCCGGGGCCGCCGGTCAGGTCGCGGCGCGCATCACCGCGCGCCCGGGCGAAGCGCTGCAGAACGTGCAGGGATTGATCGAGGACGAGCGGCTCACGCAGCTCTTCGAGGATCGCCTCTTCTGGACGCTGATCACCAACGGCTCGGTCGACTACGCGATGAACCGCGCCGCCATGCGATCGATCGTCGAGGACCCCGAGATGCGGGCCCGCTTCGCGGAGCTCGGTCTCGTCAGCGAGCCAGCCCGGCAGAGTCCCGACGTGTTTCGCGTCTCGATGGCGGCGGTGCTCGAAGAGGTCGCGCCGAAGGTCCATCGGCTGCAGCACGATCCGGAGCTCAACGCGTTGGCGCAGGACCCGGAGATCGTCGCGCTGGTCGAGGCGGGCGACATGCTGGCCCTGGCCGGCCATCCGAGCATCCGGCGGCTGGTGGAGCGCGTCTCGGGCCAATGAGCCCGAGCCCGGCAGCGCCCGGGGACGCGGAGCGTCCAGTCTTCAGTCGCTGAAATCCCTTCCGGAAAGCCGGAAAAGCCCGAAGCCATCGGCTTCAGGCTGGGATCGGCTCGGCGTCGATCCCGCGGATCGACGGGAGCAGATCGACTAGAAGAGCGGGCGGTCGTCCCCGTCCGGCGCGTAGGCCGAGATCTCACAGCAGAGCGAGATCTCGAGCGCGGACGGGCGCTCGAAGCCGGGATTCCCTGCCGCCGCCTGGGCCAGCACGGAGCGGTTCGAGTCGCCGAAGGAGGTCGCCGAGTGCGTGATGCGTGATTCCATGGGGTTCACCATATAGCAGGAATCGGCAAGTCCCCGCACGGTCTGGATCCCCCGCTCGGAAAAAATTCCGGGCCCGGCGTCCGGCCCGGGCTCAGCGGAGCAGGACGTCGCAGATCTCGCGCAGCTTGCGGACCAGGCCGCCGAGTCGGTTGTCCGGTCGGATCTGCCGCCGGAGGGCGATCAGCACCTTCCGTTCGAGCGTGTACCGGGTCAGGGCGGGGCGGGGCGCCGGCCGGCCCTGGAGGTCGATCCCGGCGACCGCGGACTCGATCGACGCGCGCGAATGCCCCCAGGTCTCGAGGTCCGGATCGAGCAGGCGGGCGACGATCTCCCGGTACATCCCGACCCGCGCCGGCCGGCCCGCCGCGGCCTCGGCCCATTTGTCGACGCTCCGGGTCGTGGCTCGGGTCTCCCGGGCCACCGTCATCGGATCGCCGAGGCCTCGCGACGCCGCGCCCCGGGCGTCCGGGGCGGAGCCGTAGTCGACCATGGCCGGCTCGAATTCGAGGTCGAGGAAGGCGGCGAGCGCCCGGGCGTGGGTCTCCGGCTCGCGCACCAGGTCCTCGTAGCGGATCCGGTGGATCGCGACGGGGGCGTCGCGCAGGAAGCGGGCGATCGCCGGGACATAGCGTTCGAGCAGCGGATTGTGGGCGTGGGCGACACGGTCGTCGCCGTCGAAGAACGAGTCGACGTAGGACGACCAGATCGCGAGGGGATGGCGCGTCAATACGACGTAGCGGGCGCCCGGGTAGAGGCGCACGAGGAAATCGAGGCTCAGCGCATAGGCCGGCGTCTTGTCGAGCAGGATCGTCGCCCGGCCTCCGCCCGCGGCGAGCAGCCCGCCGTAGATCGCATCCGTGCAGGCGCGCAGCGCCGCGAGGTAGGCCGTCTCGCCGCCTGGCAGACCCGCGACGAGGGCCCGCGCCGCCTGCCGCGTGATGATCGGGTCGTAGGGCGCGGACTCGACGCTCTCGAAGTAGCCGAGATGGGCGAGGGGGGTGATCAGGTGGGGCTCTTCGGGGGCGTGGACGGCGGAGTGGGCGCCGAGCATCCGCGCCAGCAGGGTCGAGCCGGAGCGCGGCGGGCTGATCAGGAAGACGAGACGCTTTTCGAGGCTCGAATCGGAGTGCATCATCGCGCCGCTGTCGCTTCGGGATGGGTTTCGTCCCCGCGCCGTGCGGAGGCGCCCGAGCATACCAGGGCCGGCGAGGGTTCCGGTCAGAGCGTTCGGCTGGCGAGCCCCAGGACTTGCGACATGCGCTGCGCATGCACACGCAGGAGCGCGACGCCCAGGCGATGTCCGAGCCAGGGCTTCATGCTCCGTAGATGCCGGAACGCTGCGCCGTCGACCTCGAGCAGGCGCAGCGTCGTATTCGCCACCGCGGATTCGGCGTGCGGCAGGTCGGCGAGCAGCGGCAGCCCGCCGAAGAGATCACCCGCGCCGAGCTGGGCGAGGGGCTGCTCGATCGCGTCGCGAATCCGGACCTGGAGTGTCACGCTGCCTTCGGTGATCAGGAAGATCGAGTCGTTGATGCCGTTGCGCGTGCCCTGGCGGTAGATCGTGTCCCCGGGCTGCATCGTGCGGAGCCGGGTCACCTGGGCGAGCCCCATCGCCTCCTCGAGCCCGAGCTCGCGGAGCACGGTGCGCTCGTACAGGAAACGCGCGAGCTTCTTGCCCGCATCGAGCACGAGGTTCCAGACGACTTCGAGATTCTCGGGGGTCGGATTCTCGAAGAGGATGCCGGTCAGGATCATGTTCTCGATCGGGTCTTCCCGCTGCCAGCAACCGGTCGCGTCGAGGGTCAGGACCTGGTTCGGAAGACGGAGCACGATCCGGCGGACCGATTTGAACGCAAATGGGGATTGGGTCGCGAGGCAGGCGCCGCTGATACTGAGATCGCGGGTGCGGCCGAGGAGCGCCCCGGCGAAGTCGCCGGCGTAGATTTCCGCCGGCAGATCGAGTCCGACTCGGGGATTCGAGCGGATCTCGAGGGGATCGACGGGCCCTTGTCGACCGGGGTGGTCGGTGTGGGATCCAGTATCCGGTAGCGACATGGTGTGGAGACCTCGATGGGTCGCGTTTCGGTCGCGTTCCAGTGGGACTTGAACACTCCGCTCGCAACCGATCGCGGCCGATGAGGCTGCCGGGCGCGAGAGGGCCTGGCGGCAGGAGGCGAGGAACCCCTGGATTCTCCGGGGCAGTCCCTCGTGGTTAGGACGGAGGTTTCGGTGCGTCGCTTCGAGCGGGCGGTGGTGGGGCTCGTCCTGGTCGCATGGCTGCCGGGGCTTGCGGTGCTGGCGGAGGCCTGGCGGGCCGCGGAGTTCGCGACCCACGGCTTCCTCGTGCCGTTCGTCGCGCTGTGGGCGGCGACGGCCCACCGGGAGACCCTGGCCGCTCTCCCGGTGCGACCCGCGCTGGTCGGGCGGATCGCGCTCGCGGTCTGTGCGCTCGCCTATCTCGCGGCGCTCGTCGTGCGTCAGGCGAGCCTGCTCGGCGTCGTCTTCGTCGCGACCGTCGTGGCGTTGGTGCTCGCGCTGCGGGGGCCGCGCTGGGTCTCGTGCCTGCGATTCCCGCTCTTCTATCTCGTCTTCATGATCCCGCTGCCGCCTGCG
>JBIPOQ010000178.1:0-7196 GCA_044379055.1 Myxococcota bacterium | reverse complement strand
GCTCGTCGCCCCGGTCGCGGCCCACGTCCTCGTCAACGGCATCAACCTGCCGCGGCTCGCCGGCCGCGCGAAGCGGCCGGGCTCAGTCGCAGAGCGCGATGGCGTCGATCTCGACCCGCGCGCCTAGCGGCAGCGAGGCGACGCCGACCGTGACCCGCGCGGGGGCGGGATCCGCGCTGAAGAACTCGCCGTAGATCGCGTTGACGCGGGGGAAGAGCGAGAGATCCGTCAGGTAGACCGTCGCCTTGACGACGCGGTCGAAGCCGCTGCCCGCTGCGGCGAGCACCGCGGCGAGATTCGTGAGGACCTGGCGCGCCTCGTCCTCGATCTCGCCGGTCACCATCTTGCCGGTCGCCGGATCGAGCGGAATCTGGCCCGAGGCGAAAATCCAGCCCCCCGCGCGGATGGCCTGCGAATAGGGTCCGACCGGAGCGGGCGCCCCGGCGGTTCGAATCACTTCTCGTTGCATGATCGCGTCCGACTCCTTCGATCGATCCCGGACCGGGCCCTGACCGGACCCGGCCATCCCGGATCAGGCGAGCGGCTCGGTCACGAGGCGCTCTTCGAGGACGCGGATCAGATAGCCGAAGAGGAGCAGGTTGGGCAGTCGTCCCCGCGCGTCGCCGACGATGCCGGCACCGTCGGCGAAGGCCTCGGCGTAGCGCGAGAAGAACTCGATCGTCTCGAAGGGGACGTTCTTCGCGAGCATCTCGTTGACGCGCTCGGTCGGAAGCTCGTCGAAGATCTCCGCGAATTCGGACGCGATCTCTTCCGGGGTCATGTCGTCTCCAGGCCGTTCGTCCACGGGTGCGGGCGCCAAGATCTCCGGGATAGAGAGCTCGTCGAACGCGTCGATCTTCCCACCGGCGCCGTTTGATGTCAACCGCGGAACGCCCCGAATAGCGCCGCGCCGCGCGCGCGCGCGCGAATCGCGCCGACGATTCGCGAACCCTGCGGCCCGGTTGCACGTCGCGCGCGCGACGAATGCCGAGCGGGGGCGCGGCTCCCGGTCGGAAGTTGCCTATTGAGGAACGATTCCCCGCGCGCGCAGTGTCGCATCGAAGAGGAACAGGCCGAGTCCGGCCCAGACGAGCGCGAAGCCGATCGCTGCGTCGCGCGTGAACGGCTCGTCGTAGTACAGCGTCGCGAGCAGGAAGGTCAGCGTCGGCGCGATGTACTGGAACATGCCCACGACGACGAGCGGGAGCCGCTTCGTCGAGGCGTGAAAAAGCAGCAGCGGCAGCGCCGTGATCGGCCCGGAGAGCGAGACCGCGAGATGCTCCCCCGGCGTCGCATCGGCGAGGGCCGCGCCGCTGCGGACGAGCAAGAGCGCGAGCACGCCGAGCGCGACCGGCGAGAGCACGATCATCTCGCGCACCAACCCGCCGAGCGGCGGCTGCGGCCGCAGCTTATGAATCAGGCCGTAGAGCGCGAAGCTCGTCGCGAGGACGAGCGCGATCCACGGCAGCTTTCCCGCCTCGACCGTCATCGCGACGACCCCCGCCGTCGCGACCACGACCGAGAGCGCCTGCAGCCGCGAGAGCCGCTCCCCGAGGAAGAGCATGCCGAGCACGACGCTCATCAGCGGATTGATGTAGTAGCCGAGGCTCGTCTCGAGCACGCGATCGGTCTGCACCGCGTAGATGAAGACGCCCCAGTTGAGGGCCAGCAGCCAGGCGGCGCCGGCGTTGTAGCCCCAGGCCCGGGCGCCGGGCTCGGCGATCTCCCGTCGCCGGCCGCCGACGATCAGGACGAAGACCATCAGGGCGAGGGTCCAGAGCACCCTCGCGATCAGCATCTCATGGGCCGGGACCGCGTCGACCGCCTTCCAGTAGACCGGCACGATCCCCCAGAGGACATAACCCGCGATCGCGAGCCGGACGCCGCTCGTCGAGAGGCGGCCGGCGGCGGAGGGAGGTTGGCTCGCCATGCTTCAGCTGAGCGCTCCCGACGCCATAAGGTCGGCGATGCGGTCCGGCTCGAAACCGAGCTCCTCGGCGAGGATCTCGAAGGACTCGCCGCCGAGCACCGGCGCCGCGAAGCGCGGTCCGTGGTCGTAGCCGCGGATGCGGAAGGCGTGGCCCGAGTAGGGGACGCGGCCCATCTCGGGATGGTCGAAGGAGCGGTGGAAGCGACGGTGGAGGTATTGCGGGTCGGTCTGCAGGTCGCGGCTTCGCTGGACGTGGCCGGCGGGGACGCCGGCTTCGAGGAGCGTTCGCATGACCTCCCGCGGCGCGCGCGAGCGGGTCCACTCGGCGAGGCGCGCGTCGATCGCATCGTGGGCGGCGAGGCGACCCGCGAGGCCGTCGAGCGCGCTCGCGCGGGCCCACTCGGGATCGCCGAGCACCGCCCGCAGCGCGCGCCATTGCTCATCGCTCTCGACCGCGATCGTGCACCACTCGTCCTTCCCCGCGCAGGGGTAGGCGCCCTGCGGCGCGGCGTCGGGGGAGCGGTTGCCCTGGCGCGTGAACATCTGGCCGGTCGCCTGGCGGGCGAGGAGCTCGGGGGCGAGCAGCTGCAGCGCGGCCTCGAGCTGCGCCACGTCGATGTGTTGGCCCTCGCCGGTGCGGCGGCGATGGTCGAGGGCGGCGAGCAGGGTCGCCGTCAGGAAGCGGGGCGCGATCGTATCGGTATAGGCATTCCAGGGGCCGACGGGGGCGCGGTCCGGCCAGCCCGTCAGGTCGTAGAAGCCGGCGATGCCGGCGGCGTGGTAGCCGTAGCCGGCGAGCTTCGCGAGCGGGCCGGTCTGGCCCATCAGGCAGGTGCTGACGAGGATGACGGCGGGATTCGCGCGGGAGGCGGCTTCGTAGCCGAAGCCGAGACGGGCCGCGGCGCCGGGGGTGAAGCTCTCGAGGATGACGTCGGCCCAGCCGACGAGGGCGTCGACGACCTCGCGGGCGCGGGCGTGCTTCAGGTCGAGGGCGAGGCTGCGCTTCGAGGTGTTGAACTCGCCGTAGAACTGCGAGCGGTTCCAGCCGGGCTGGTTGTCCTTGTAGGGGCCGGCCGTGCGCAGGTTGTCGGCGCGGGTCGACGATTCGATGCGGACGACGTTCGCGCCGTGATCGGCGAGGTATTTGCCGGAGATGGGGCCGACGCCGACCCAGCTGAAGTCGGCGACGCGGAGCCCCTCGAAGGGGAGGGCGCGGCGCTCGGCCGGATCGATGCGCGTCGCGCGCGGGCGCGGCGAGGTCGCGAGCTCGTCGAGGATCTCCCGCGAATGCTCGCCGAGGCGCGGCGCGGGCCGCGGCGCAGTCGGCCGGGATTTCGAAGGCCGCGCGAAGGGACCCGGGGCGCGCACCGTCCGGCCCGTCGGGAGCACGAGCGGGCGGTCGTAGTCGCGGACCTTCAGCTGCTCGAACTCGAGCATGTCGTCGAGGGTCATGACCGGGGCGATCGTGACGCCGAGGGAGAGCCCGCGGCGGAAGAGCTCGGCGCGGGTCTGGGTCCGGAAGAACTCGCGGAGCTTCGCGACGAGCTCGTCGAAGGGGATCTTGAACTCGCCGCCGCGGAAGATGCGGTAGTCGTAGGACTTCCATTCTTCGCGGCCGAGCCAGGCCTCGTCGAGGACGCCGCTCTCGAGCAGCCAGGGCCGCAGCGCATTCATCAGCCGCCCGCCGCAGAGGGCGACGACGTAGCCGTCCTGCGCTGCGTGCACGAGATGGAACTTCGTCGGTCCGATGTCGAGGCTCGCGCCGTCGCGCTGGAAGTCGTAGCCCTGGGTCGGGAACGCCGTCATCGCGTTCAGCATGGTCCAGGTCATTGCCGACTGGGCCGAGACGTCGACGAAGACGGCCTCGCCCGTCGTGCGCACGCGCGCATGCGCGATCAGCGCCGCGACCGCCGCCTCCGCCCCCGCATGCCGCCAGACCTGGGGCACGGAGATCCGGATCGGCGCCCGGTCCCGGTCGCCCTGGACCGACATCGGTCCGCCGAGCGCGGCGACCGTCAGGTCGCTCGCGGGCCATGCCGCCGCCGGCCCGTCGACGCCGAAGGGCGTCACGCGGACGTGGACCAGCAGCGGATTCGCCGCGCGCAGCCGCTCGAACCCGAGCCCCGCCGCGTCGAGGAGCGAAGGCGGCCCCGAGTCGAGCACGAAGTCCGCCCCGGCGACCAGCTCGAGGAGCCGCGCCTGATCGGGGGCCTGTTGAAGGTCGAGGACGAGCGAGCGCTTGCCCTGGTCGTAGGCGGCAAACGCGAGGCTCCGCTCGCTCGCGGGCCCATCGGCGAGGTGCGGCCCCGCGCGGCGCGCGCCGCCCCCCTCCGGCGGCTCGATCCGGATCACGTCCGCCCCGAGCTCGGCGAGCATCCGCCCCGCGAGCGGCCCGCGCTCGTCCGTCAGATCGAGGACGCGATAGGGCGCGAGCAGGTTCATGGGTGCGGACCGTTTCCGATCAGGATGGCGACGGGGCCCCGGGGCGCCCCGGGGCCCCTGCTCATTCGGGCTTGTCCGGCGAGAAGATCCGGCTCGTGAAGCGCCAGCCCTGGGCCGTCTTCGCGAGCTCGTCCCTGTAGCGCCCGGTCACGATGACCTTGTAGCCGCCCTTCGTGTCGTAGCCGATCAGGAAGGCCGAGCCCGTCGCGCGGTCTCCTGCTCCGTCGATCACGATGTTGGTCGCGTTGTGGCGCATGCCGGGGAGCGCCTTGTGGGTCCCGTCGGCGAAGGCCGCGATGGCGGCGTGGCCGTCGAGGGTCTGGAAGCCGGCGTCGAACTTGCCGCCTTCGACGAAGCAGTTCGCGAAGGTCTTGCCGTCGCCGGTATCGATCGCGGTGTTGTAGCGGGAATAGAGCTGGAGGATGTCGAGGGTGTCCTGGGTCGAGAGGCTCATGATGCGGGGGCTCCAGAGGGATGGGGCGTCGGGCGATGGCCAGAAGGCGACATCGTCGTCGTCGAGGTTCTTTCGGGGCAGCCGACTCGCCTGCGCGGGCGGCCTCGCCCGAAACCGTACGGGACGGCGGGGGCGGCGCAAGCGATGGCGGCTCGGATTGACCGGATGGATGCGGATTGTTGGCGGTGAACGGGCCTTGCTATAAACCGCAGCGATCCGCTTCGAGCGAACGAAAGGCGAGAGCCCCCATGTCCAGGTCGGATGCCAGGTCGGCTGCCAAGTCGGGTGCGAAGTCGTCTGTGAAGTCGGCCCCCGTCCTGATCGGCATCGTGATGGGCTCGCGCTCCGACTGGCCGACCCTCGAGCACGCCGCCTCGACCCTCGAGACCCTCGCCGTTCCCTTCGAGACCCGCGTCGTCTCGGCGCACCGGACCCCCGACCTCCTCTTCGAATACGCCGAGACCGCCGCCCGTCGCGGCCTGCGGGCGATCATCGCCGGCGCGGGCGGCGCGGCGCATCTGCCGGGGATGCTCGCGGCGAAGACCTGGCTGCCGGTGCTCGGCGTGCCGGTCGAGAGCAAGGCGCTCTCGGGGATCGACTCGTTGCTCTCGATCGTGCAGATGCCGGCGGGGGTGCCCGTCGCGACCTTCGCGATCGGGAAGTCCGGGGCGATCAATGCGGCGCTCTACGCGGCGGCGATGCTCGCGACGACGGACGCGAAGCTGCGGGCGCGGCTCGCGGCCTGGCGCGCGAAGCAGACGGCCGACGTGCTCGCGCATCCGGATCCGGCGAAGGTCGATGCGGACTCGTGACGTCGACCAGGCGATGAGGCGCTCGGACGGGGCCGCCGGGCAGCGCTTGCCGGGCCCGGGACGCGCGCGAGGCCGCCGATGAAGATCGGCATCCTCGGCGGGGGACAGCTCGGGCTGATGCTCGCGCAGGCGGCGGAGCGGCTCGGGCTCGAGACGCTCGTCGTCGATCCGGCGGCGGACGCGGTGGCCGGGCGGGTGACGAAGCATCTCGCGAAGGACTGGCTCGATCCGGTGGCGCAGGGGGCGCTCGCGGGCTGCGACGTCGTGACCTACGAGTTCGAGAACGTGCCGACCGAGGCGCTCGCGAAGCTCGCGGGGCGGGTGGCCATCCATCCGGCGCCCGAGGCGCTCGCGATCGCGGGAGATCGGCTGCTCGAGAAGCGATTTCTGCGCGAATTCGGGCTCGAGCCGGCGCCCTTCGCGGAGGTCGCGTCGCGGGTCGAGCTCGGCTGCGCCGTCGCGGACATCGGGCTGCCGATCGTCTTGAAGACGCGCCGCTTCGGCTACGACGGCAAGGGTCAGGCGGTCATCCGCGCGGCGGACGGGCTCGACGCGGCCTGGGCGCGACTCGGGGGCGACGAGCTGATCCTCGAGGGCTTCGTGCCCTTCGAGCGGGAGCTCTCCCTCGCGGCGGTGCGAGGGCGGGACGGCGAGATCCGCTTCTGGCCCCCGTCCGAGAACCGCCACGTCGACGGCATCCTGCACATCTCCCGCGCGCCCGCGGCGAACGTCCCGGCGCGGCTGCTCGCCGACGCCGAGCGTGGGCTGCGCGCGATCCTCGAGCGCCTCGACTACGTCGGCGTCCTCGTCGTCGAGCTCTTCGCCCTCCCGGATCGCTGGCTCGCGAACGAGATGGCCTGTCGCGTCCACAACTCCTTCCACTGGACGATCGAAGGCGCTGCGACGAGCCAGTTCGAGAACCATCTGCGCGCCGTTGCGGGCCTTCCCCTCGGCCCGACGACGATGGCGGGCCACGCCGCGATGGTGAACCTCGTCGGCACGATCCCCGATCTCGCGCCCCTCGCGAACGAGCCCGGGATCTCCGTCCACGACTACGGCAAGCGCCCGCGTGCCGGCCGCAAGCTCGGCCACGTCACCGTCGTCGCCGATTCGCCGTCCGCCCTCGAAGCACGCATCCGCCGGGTCCTCGCCGTCGTCGGCGATCGCGAGCTAGCATCGCGCGCATGACGATTGCGCTCGAGCACCACGCCGCTCACGCGAACGGCGTCCGCCTCCATTATGTCCGCGCCGGGAAGGGCGATCCCGTCGTCCTGCTCCACGGCTTCCCGCAGACCTGGTACATGTGGCGCAAGATCATTCCCGGCCTCGCTCGACACTACACGGTGATCGCGCCGGATCTGCGGGGCTTCGGCGAGTCTTCGAAGCCGATCGGCGGCTACGACAAGCGCACGGTCGCCGAGGACATCCATCAGCTCGTCCGCGGCCTCGGCTTCGAGAAGGTCTTCCTCGTCGGCCACGACCTCGGCGGCCCGACGGCCTACGCCTATGCGAGCGCCCATCCCGAGGAGGTTCGCCGCCTCGTTTTGCTCGACATCGC
>JBIPOQ010000150.1:0-8036 GCA_044379055.1 Myxococcota bacterium | reverse complement strand
GGAGGCGGAGCGGATCCTCGTCTGCATCTCCCGCTTCGAGGTGATTCCGTCCTCGGTCCTCGAGCGGGTGATGCGGGACTTCCAGGAGGCGATCGGAAAGCACGAGATCTCGGTCCAGGGCGGCCGGGAGCAGGCCTTCTCGATCATCTCGCGGGCGATCGAGCCCGGGCGCGCCCAGCGCCTGAAGGAGAAGCTCGGTCGCGACGAGAAGCGCATCGACTGGTCGTTGCGCGAGTACAGCACGGACTTCATCGCCGGCCAGCTCGCCGTCGAGCATCCGCAGACGGTGGCGCTCATCCTCGCTCAGTTTCCTTCGGAGCGGGGTGCCGCGGTCGTGGCCCATCTCGACGACGAGCTGCGACCCGAAGTGATGCTTCGCGTCGGAAACCTCCAGACGGTCGCGAGCGACGTCATCTACGAGCTCGAGGACGAGATCTCGATGATGTTCACCCGACAGATCGGCGCGCCGACCCCGGTCGGCGGGACGGACGTCGCGGCGAAGCTCCTGAATGGCGTCTCCAAGTCCGAGGGACAGGAGATCCTCGAGAAGATGGACAGCCGGGATCCGGAGGTGGCCGCCGACATCCGCAAGAAGATGCTGACGTTCAACGATCTCGAAACGATCGACAAGCGGGGCTTCCAGGCGCTGCTTCGGGAGGTTCCGACCGAGGACCTCGTGATCGCCCTGAAGACGGCGAGCGACGCGATGAAGGAGAAGGTCTTCTCCAACGTCTCGTCGCGGGCAGCAGACCAGATCCGCGAAGAGTCGGATCTCCTGCCGCCGATGAGGCTCTCCGAGATCGAGAACGTCCAGCGTCAGATCGTCGACATCGCACGTCGGCTCGAGGAAGAGGGCACGCTCTCGATCGACACGGGCGGAGGCAACGACGATGTCCTCGTTTAGGCCCGATCCGATGCTCGCGAGGCAGGGATTCCGCCCGGAGATCTCCGGTCCGGCGGGGGCAGGGGGATTCCGCTCGACGGCCGAGGCGGGGGCTCGACCGGCCGCGGAGGAGGGGCCCCGGGCGGCCGCGTGCACGCCGGCGCAGCACGCCGCGCTCGAAGAGGCCGCCTTCGAGAAGGGCCGTCAGGCGGCCCAGCTCGAATTCGCGCGCTGCGAACGGGCCTGCACGGTCTTCGAGCAGGCGGCGGCGGCGCTCGAGCGGGTCTCGGTCCGGCAGCTCCACGAAAATCGGGAGACGATGATCGAGCTCGCGGCCGAGATCGCGCGTCACTGGCTCGGCGAAGAGCTTCGCCTCGATCCGACGCGGTATTCGGGTCCTCTCGAGCGGGCACTCGCGCTCTGCTCCGGTGCCTCGGCGGCTCGTGTCCACCTGCATCCCGATGTCCTGTCGGCGCTCGAGACGACCCTCCCCGATTGGCTGACCCGTTGGTCCGAGAGCCTTCCGGTCGAGCTCGCGGCCGATGCGGAGCTCGCGCCCGGCGCGTTCCGGATCGAGACCGCGACGCAGTCGGTCGACGCGGGCTTCGCGTCCCTGGGCGGGCGTTTGCGCGAGGCGCTCGCTGCGGCCTTCGCCGCGCCGGCTCCGGAGGGCGCCGCATGCTGATGCCCGTCCCGGATACCGCCTTCCTGCGTGAGGCCCAGCGCGGGCTCGCCGCCTGGCGGCCGTTCGAGGTCACCGGTCGCGTGCGCTCGGTCGTCGGCCTGTTGGTCGAGGTCGAGGGAATCCGCCCGTCGCTGGGCGCGTTCTGCCTGATCGAATCCGAGGGCATGACGGGCGCCCTCGAAGGTGAGGTCGTCGGATTGCGGGATGCGACCTCCCTCGTGATGCCCTTCGGCGAGCTTCGGGGGATCAAGGTCGGCGCGCGGGTGCGGATCCAGGCCGACGTCGATCGCGTGCCGACGGGGAGCGGCTGTCTCGGACGGGTGCTCGATGCGCTCGGGCGACCGATCGATGGCAAGGGGCCCCTCGTCGACGTGGGCTGGCGACCGATCGAGGGCGCACCGATCGGGACGGTCACACGGGCGCGCATCGCCGAGCCCCTCGACCTGGGTCTGCGCGCGCTCAACGTCTTCGCGACGGTCGGGCGCGGCATGCGCCTCGGGATCTTCGCCGGATCGGGCGTCGGCAAGTCGACGCTGCTCGGGCAGCTCGCGAGCCAGGCCGACGTCGACGTCTCCGTGATCGCCCTGATCGGGGAGCGTCGCCGCGAGGTCCGGGAGTTCATCGAGCGGGATCTCGGCGACGCGCTCGCCCGCTCGGTCGTGGTCGTCTCCACCAGCGACGAGCCGGCGACGCTCCGAACGCGGGGCGCGCGGGTCGCGACGGCGATCGCCGAAGGCTATCGGGATGCGGGACGCGACGTCCTGCTGATGATGGATTCGCTGACCCGCTTCTGTACGGCCCAGCGCGAGATCGGCCTCGCCACCGGCGAGCCGCCCACGACCCGCGGCTACACCCCCTCCGTCTGGAATCAGCTCCCGAAGCTCGTCGAGCGTGCCGGCACCACCGCCGGCGCCGGCAGCATCACGGGCCTCTACACCATCCTCGTCGAAGGCGACGACATGAACGAGCCCGTCGCCGACGCGGCCCGGTCGCTCCTCGACGGCCACGTCGAGCTCTCGCGGCGGATCGCAGAGAAGGGCCGATTCCCGGCCGTCGACGTCCTCTCGAGCGTGTCGCGTGTCATGCCCGACGTCACGACGCTCGAGCACCAGACGCTCGCCCGCGAAGCCCGCGCCGCGCTCGCGACTTATCGCGACGCGGAGGACCTGATCACGGTCGGCGCCTACGCCGACGGCTCGGACGCCGTCGTCGATCGCGCGCGGCGGCTTCAGCCGGCGCTCCAGGCGTTTCTCAATCAGCCCCGCGGCGAGGTGACTTCGCTCGCCGACTCCGTCGCGAGGCTGCGCTCCCTGCTGCGAGGAGGCAAGGCATGAAGCGATTCGTCTTCCGACTCGAACGCGTGCTGGGGATCCGTCGATTCGAGCTCGAGCGGGCCCGGATGGCTCTCTCGGTGGTCGAGGCCGAAGCGGTCCGGCTGGCGGCGCTCCTTGCCGAGGCGGAGCGGAGGCTCGCCGAGGGACGTCGACTGCTCGAGGAGGAGACGGTCCAGGGGGCGGATGGGCCTCGTCTCGCCCTGCGAGCACGGGCGGTTCGCTCCGGCCGGACGCAGTGGCTCTTTGCGCGTCAGAACGTGGAGAGCTTCGAGCCTCGTCGGGCCAAGGCGCGCGAAGAAGTGCGCCGCTGCCGGGCGCGAGTCGAGAGCCTCGAGCGTTTGCGCGAGCGCCGGGCCGATCTCCATCGGCAGGCGGCGCTCGCTGCCGACCAGGCCGAGCTCGAAGGACTGGCGATGGCTCGCTTCGCGCGTGCGAGCACCCTGCTCGTGCTGCTCTGCGCGCTGCTGCTCGGGGCGGTTCCTGTGGCGGACGCGAAGGAGGCCGCTCCGGCGGCGAAGCCGGCCGCGAAGGCCGAGGTGCCCGACGGCCAGAAGTCCAGCGCCGGTGCCAGCGAAGCGAAGGCGGGCGCGCCGAAGTCCGATGCGAAGACGCCCGAGGGCGCTGGCGGCGGCCTCACTGCGCTGCTCTCGGGCCCGGGATTTTCGAAGGGGGTCGATGCGATCCTCGTCGAGGTGCAGAGCCGAGAGGTCGAGCTGGCCCGGCGTGAGCTCGAGCTCGCCGAGCGCGAGGTGGCCGTCCAGGAGCTCGAGTCGATGGTGGCGGAGCGGGCGGGGGAGCTCGAAAAGATTCGCGCCGAAGTCGAGAACAGGATCCTCGCCTGGACCTCCTACGGGCAGGATCGCATCGCCCAGCTCTCGGGCGTCTATTCGGCGATGCCGCCCGCGGACGCGGCGCAGCTCCTCGGAAAGCTCGATCTCGACCTCGCGGTCTCCGTGATCCGCCAGATGAAGAAGAAGGTCTCCGCGAGCATCCTCGCAGCGATGAACCCGGATCGCGCCCTGCTGGTCAGTCGGCGGATCCTGCAACCCCTCGATCCCTCGACCGATGCCCCGCCGGCACGGCCCTATTAGTCGAATCCACCCGACCCGGGAGAGCCATCATGAACGTCGAACGCGTCCGATCCTTCGAAGTCGAGCCCGTCGATTCCCCGCGCGAGCGGGGCAACGGGAAGGCCTCCGGCTTTTCGGCCCTGATGGACTCGGTCCTCGGGCCGGCCGGCGAGGCGTCGACCCCTTCGGCCGAGAGCCGGGAGGCCCGCAGCGAGAAGCCGTCTCCGGCCCGCGATGCGCGCCCGACGACGGCGGCACCGCGCAAGGCGGCCCGCGGTGAGAAGAACGAGAAGGGCGAGAGGCCGGACGAGACTTCTGCCGAGGCCGGCTCGACGCGGGCCGACGCGGAGATCGACGAGACCGCGCCGAAGGACGAGCAGGACGACCCGGCTCGCGAGGAGGCGCCGAGCGGAGCGGAGGCCGAACTGTTCGCTGGGGCCAATGCGCCCGTGTGGGAGGCTGCGGCGCCGCTCGCCGTCCCGGTCCTCGAGGCCCTCGCGCGGTCGGTGGCGGAGGAGACGGCCCAGGACGGGGAGGGGGCCATCGAGGCGGTGGTCGAGGTGGACGACGGGGCGGTCACGGTCTTCGACGGACTGCCGGGCGACGTCGCGACGCAAGAAGAGGCCGAGCTCGCCCAGGCGACTCCGGGTCGCGACTTCGTCGTCGATCCGAAGACGCGCGAGGGCTTCCTCGCGGCGCTCGCGCAGGCCCGGGCCGCGGACGACGACGACTCGAGGGCAGTCGAGTCCCGCGAGGTCGCCGTCGAAGCGTCGTCGGAGGACATCGAGCCCGCGGTCGCCGAAGAGCGGAGCGCGGCGAGCCCCGCGCGCTCCGCATCGATCGCCGAAAACGTCCCGCGCGCCGGAGCCGAGGCGGTCGCGATCGGAGCGGGCGAGGGCGGCCGCAGCGGCGCTGGATCCCGGGGCGATCTCGGGTCGGATGGCTTCTCGCGCGGGCGCGGCGACGCGGCGCCGCAGCCGGCGCCGATCCCCGTCGAGCGCGCGAGTGCCGAGTCGAGCGCCGTCGCCTCCGCAGCCATCGAGGGCGCGACAGCCGGCATCGCGGAGGCGGCCCCGGCCAGTCCGGATCCGAGCGCGTCCCTCCGCCTCGACGCGCCCGCTCCGGCGGCGCCGACGCGAGCTCCCGAGCTGCCCTCGACGATGCAGCCGGGGCGAACGCTCCCGACGGCCGCGCCGGATGCGATTGCGGTCCAGGCCGATTGGCTCGCGACCCGCGGCGGGGGCACGGCGCGACTCGTCCTCAATCCGCCCGAGCTCGGCGAGATCGCGATTCGCGTGACGGTCCGGCAGCAGGCGGTCGAGGTCGTGATGGTCGCGCAGACGGCGCTCGCGCATTCGATGGCCGAGGACCAGGGCGACCGACTCTCGCAGGCCTTTGCGAGCCGCGATCTGCGCCTCGAACAGTTCGAGGTTCGCCGCGGCGATCCGAGCGACTCGTCGGGGACGGGACAATTCGGGTCGAGCGACGCGGGCGCAAGGGAGCGCGATCGGGCGCAGGACCAGCGCGACGTCGATCGCGGGGGCTTCGGCGGGCAGGGGCTGCGCCGGGGCGGGGCGGTCGGCGAGGCCGGAGCGCCGCCGCCGCGCGTCGCTTCGAACGGTCGTGCCGCAGGCATCGACCTGAGGATCTGAATCGGACGGATCGCCGATCCGGCGGTCCGCACGGCATCGCATCGCATCGAGAAGGAGAGCGAGATGGGCGCATTGGATGGAGTCGGGATCGATTCGGTCATCAAGGCCGCGGAGGCGCGCAAGAACGAGCAGGACGCGGTGGGTCAGAATCAGTTCCTCGAGATGCTCGTCGCCCAGCTCGAGAACCAGGATCCGCTGAATCCGCAGGACTCGGCCGACTTCGCGGCGCAGCTCGCCCAGTTCTCGACCGTCGAGCAGCTGATCGCCATGCGCACCGGCATCGACAAGCTCGTCACGGCCTTCAGCGAGCAGGACGACGACGGCGGCACACCGGCCGCGAAGCTCGACCCCGCGAGCCTCGTCGGCCGCGAGGTCGTCGTCTTCGGCAGCCAGATCGAGGTCGACGAAGACCGCTCGCCGATCGAGCTCCCGCTGCGCAACGCCGACACCGCCGTCAAGGCAAGCGTCAAGATCTACGACTCGAACGGCTCCATCCGGTACGAGCGGTCGATCCTGCCGACCGGTCCCGATGGTCGTCCGGCGGCCCTCCGGCCCGGGGATCACACCTTCAGCTTCGATCCCCGCGAACACGGCCTGCCCGAGGGCAACTACCGCATCGAGTTCACCGCGGAGGGTACCGACGGCAAGCCCGTGACGATCCTCCCGATGGTGACGGGCGTCGTGACCGGGGCCGTCGTGGCCGGCACGCCGGCGATCCGGATCGGCAATCGGCTCTTCGCGCTCGAGGACATCCTCGAGGTCCGGATGGCGCCGGGCACGACCGGGGCGACGGACGGGACGGGATCGAACGTCTCGAACGGCACCGGCGGTGGACAGACGGTGCTCTACCCGACCGGCCGGACGCCGGCGTCGTGAGCTTTGCGCAGGTGTTGCGAGAGGTGATCGAAGAGGACGACGGCCTCGTCCTCCACCTCTCGGCGTACGAACGATGGATCGCAGCCTCGGACGAGCCCGGCGGAAAGACCGCCGGGGCCTGGGCCGCGATCCGGGAACGATCACGGAAGATCGCAGCAGTCGCGGGCGCGTTTCTCGCGCTCGCCCGAAGAAGGAGTGGATCCGAATGTCTTTGACCAATGCGCTTTCCAGCAGCGTGAGCGGCCTCGCGGCGGCCTCGACGCAGATCTCCGTGATCGGCGACAACATCGCCAACGCGAATACGCCGGGCTTCAAGGAGAAGCGGGCGGAGTTCACCGCCGTGCTCGGCCAGAACATCATCGCCGGCGCGGGCTTCGCGCAGATCGGCGCCGGCGTCCGCGTCAACGACGTCGGGATGATCTTCTCCCAGGGCGTCTTCGAGCAGACCCAGCGCGGCACGGATCTCGGCATCGAAGGCCGGGGCTTCTTCATCGTCGACGGCAATCTCGGCCGCGCCTACACCCGAAGCGGCGCCTTCGGATTCGATTCGAACGGCTGGTTCGTCGACTCCAACGGCAATCGGGTGCAGGGCTACGGCATCGATCCCGTGACCGAGGCCTCGAACGGCGTGCTCGGCGACATCCAGATCAACGTGCCGCTCTCGCCGCCTCGGGCGACGACGCAGATCCAGCTCGGGCTCAATCTCGACGCCACGGAGCCGACGATCACGGTCCCGTTCGACCCGGCCGATGCGACGGCCACCTCGAGCGGCCGCGAGGTCGTGACCGTCTACGACTCGCTCGGGACGCCGCGGCAGGCGACGATCTTCTTCCAGCACACCGACGTGAACGAGTGGGAGTACCACGTCACGCTGGCGACCGCGGACTCGGATCAGGCAGGCTCGACGACCGATCCCTTCGTCGTCCAGGGCAGCGGTACGCTCGTCTTCGACACCAACGGCGCGCTCGTCTCGGTCGACGGTGGCACGGACTATCCGCCCATCGACTTCGGATTCAACCCCGCCAACGGCGCCGCGGCGACCCAGACCATCGACTTCACGATGGGACCGCTCTCCTCCGGCGGTACGGTCACCGGCCCGCCGTCGACCCAGTTCAACCAGCCGCAGGTCACGAACTTCGTCAGCCAGGACGGCTTCGCCCCGGGCACGCTCTCGGCGCTCCAGATCGATGCCGACGGCCGGCTGAACGGCGTCTTCTCGAACGGCATCACGACCTCGCTCGCCCAGCTCGCGCTCGCGAACTTCGGCAACGACGAGGGCCTGACCGACATCGGCGGAAGCCGGCTGATCGAGTCCCTCGATTCCGGGCCGCCGATCATCGCGGCGGCCAACAGCGGGAATCTCGGCGCCATCCGCGCGAGTGCGCTCGAGAAGTCGAACGTCGACCTCGCCCAGCAGTTCGTGAACCTGATCGTCGGCCAGCGCGCCTTCCAGGCGAACACGCGGACGGTCTCGGTCGCGAACGAGCTCCTGTCGAACCTGGTCTCGCTCGGCCAGTAGGTCGGGCTTCGGGGACT